>JAEZLU010000120.1 GCA_023415075.1 Bacillota bacterium | reverse complement strand
TCATGCCTTCGTTGTGGGCCAACTTGCCGAGGTGCGACTTGGTGGTAATCAGCGCCGTCACGCCCATCTGCGCCAAAAACTTGATGCCGGCCTTATCTTTACCGATCCCTTCCAACAGGTCCAGGTGGATGAGCAGGCGTTTCTGCTGCTTCCGCGCCTCGGCCAGCAGGCTGGGCAAAATGCTGATATCCCCGAACAGCAGAATAATGCCGTGCGACGATGTATGCGTCACGGCAAACTTGAAATCTTCGAGGGTCCGCGGCGCCGGAATAACCAGGCTGTTCGTCAGCAATTTGAGGACATTTGGAAAAACCATAACATCGCCCCAAAGTCGCTTTTGCAAGCAACAAGAATTTCTTCCCATTCCTTTGTATACGCACAAGCAGCGGTAACGATGCTTTTTTTGTCTTTCCCGCCAGCCTTACTCGCCGGGTTCGACTGACAGATATTTAGCCAGGTGTTCACGTATCAGGTCGCTGTTGTCGATTGCCAGGACTTCCTTCGCCAACCGCCTGGCGACCGATGCCTCGAGGTCCCTGATTCGTTCCCGGACCCGCGGGATGGCCGGGCCATTCATACTGAGCTCGTCTATCCCCATACCCACAAGCAGTTGGGCAGCCAGCGGATCGCCGGCCATTTCGCCGCAGACGCCCACCCAGATGCCGTTGTCATGGGCCGCCGTGATTACGGTATTAATCAGCCTGAGCACCGCAGGCTGGAAGTGGCTGTATAGTTTTCGCACCTTCTGGTTGCCGCGGTCGACAGCCAGCGTATACTGGGTGAGGTCATTGGTGCCGATGCTGAAAAAGTCGCATTCTTTTGCAAGCAGGCCGGCAGTTACCGCCGCCGCCGGCGTTTCGACCATTATGCCCAGTGGGACGTTGCGGGCGAATTGCTTGCCTTCGCGCGCAAGCTCGCCGGCCGCTTTCACCGCCCATTCCCTGGCCTGCCTTATCTCGGCGGCGCTTATTATCATCGGCAGCATCACGGCAACCTTGCCGTAAGCTCCCGCCCGCAGGATGGCCTTCAGCTGGGTAAGGAAAATGTCGGTACGGTCGAGACTGATGCGGATCGCCCGCCACCCCAGGAAGGGATTGCTTTCGGAACCGATATCGAGATACGGCAGCGGTTTGTCGCCGCCGATGTCCAGCGTCCGGATGATGCAAAGTTGGTCGCCGCACTTCTCGACAACCGCCCGGTAGGCCTCAAACTGGTCTTCCTCGCTGGGCAAGCGGTCCTGTTGCATGTATAAAAACTCGCTGCGATAAAGGCCAACACCCTCACAGCCAAACTTGAGCGCCTGTTCGATTTCGCCGACGCCACTTACGTTGGCGGCCAACTGTATGCGGACGCCGTCACTGGTTACGGCCGGCAAGGCTGCGTTGGCCAGGTCCTCAAGATACCTGTGCCGCTCCGCTTCTATCCGCGACAGATATAACGCCAGTTCTTCCTGCCCAGGGGCTACTATCACTTCACCTTGGGTACCGTCGACGACAACCTCGGTGCCGTCCCCGAGATTTTCGGCAGCGGCTACGCCGACCACGGTGGGCAGACCGCGGCCTTTGGCGATGATAACTACATGCGAGGTTGTGCTGCCGTGCTCAAGCACCAGACCCCGGACAACGCCGGCAGGCATGTTGACTATCAGCGACGGCTCGATGTCAGCCGCCCATAGGATGACCGGCCCGCTGCCCAGTTCCGCCTCACTGACGCCGAGCAGGGCTCTGACAATCTGTTTGCCGGCAGCGCGAATATCGGCGGCCCGCTCCCGCAGGTAGCTATCGTCAAGGGCTGCGAGCATCGCCGCGTACTCCTCGCAGGCCTCGAGCACGGCTGCCGGGGCCGGTATGGCGTCGGCGATCTTCGCCAGGACAGCCTCTTTCAGCGCCGGGTCGCCGAGCATAGTCAGGTGGGCGTCCATAATGGCCGCCTCCTTGTCTTCGCCGCGCTCTTTTGCAGCATCGACAGTTTTCTGCGTTTGCTTGGCCGCTTCACTGAGTGCCTGGAGGAAACGTTCGCTTTCCTGCGCCGGTTCGCCGGCCTGATAAGCTTCAAGGCTGTCAGTCAAATTTGCGGCTACTTTCTTAACCCGGCCGACGGCGGTACCTGGAACGACACCTATTCCCTTCAGTGTTTTTTTCACTTTATGTTGCTACCTTTCGCCAAAATTGCTCTGAACCAAAGCTGTGAGCTCTTCGATGCATTCTTCCTCGTCCTGGCCGTCGGCCGAAACGACGATTTCGGTGCCATAGGCCAGGCCCAGACTCATGACCGACAATATGCTTTTGGCATCGGCCACCTTATTGTTGGCAGCAATTCTAACCCTGCTGGCAAATTCCGCCGCTTTCTGAACGAACTGGGCTGCCGGGCGGGCATGCAAACCTGTAGGATTTGTAATCCTCAAAGTGGTTTTCGTCATCACTACCCATTCCTTCCGGTCGTCTCCTGCCTAGATTCCCAGCCCCCCGCCGCCGTCAGCGCCCTTGCCGAAGCTTAGAACCAACGGCGGCTGAGTACAGGACTGAATAAATCATCTTTAAAGCAGCACTGCCTTATTATTTTGTTTTCCTCAGTTCACGGGCCCCTTCGGCGGTGGCCAGGACCTCAGCCAGCAAGCCGCCCAGCGACGCTTGCACGGCGGCGCTTATCGTCCCCTCGACAATTGGCGCGTCTGCTATTTCGACCCGGGCCCGGGCCTCTTCGTCAAGCAGTTCGAAAGCGGCTTCGGCGCTCATTATCGCACTGCCCAGGTCGGCGAGAATAACCACGCCGCTGCCGTCGTCGGCGGCTTTAACCGCCTCGAAGATTTTGACGGCATCGGTGCCAATCGCCCCGTCGACCATGCCGCCGGCGGCGACAATCCGCTGGCCGGGCTTGGACATTTGGGCCGCCATTTCGCGAAGGCCTTCGGCGATTTTTGCGCTATGCGACACGATAACTATACCAACCAAGTTAATTTACCCCCTAATTACCCAGCTTGTTGCGACGACAAAATTCGGTCAAAGTTTGCAGCATAATCAAGGACGATGTGGCGCCAGGGTCCTGGTGGCCCAAGCTGCGTTCGCCGAGATAGCTGGCCCGCCC
>JAEZLU010000109.1 GCA_023415075.1 Bacillota bacterium | reverse complement strand
CCGACTGCTCGTCGCAGCCAGTTTTTATATGTTAACATAACCTTGCGGCTCTGTCAACTGTTTCTTTTTGGTTCTCTTGCCGCCTCTTGGCTTACTTGGCCGTTTTGACCAGGTCCGTCAGGCGACTTTGTTATATTAACACGGCCGCTGGGCCGGTGTCAATACTCCAGTTCTTGGTCGCCCACCAGTAATTGGTGAGCTTTTATAATATACCATAGAATTAATTCCGGCTCAACCCCCGCCTAACGCGGTTATCCGCCAAAAGTACAGGTTTGGGATGATTGGCGCTTACAGCTTTGATTATATGCTTGTTTATCCTTAATTATGCTACGTTTTTGGAATAAAATAGCCTGCCAGCCGGCAGGCCTTTGCTCACCAGAACGTACGCGGCATAATACGCTCAAGCGGCCAGACAGGATTACCCATGCAGTCGGTTGGCCCGATCTGGTCGGCCACCGCTTTGACGGCTGAGGTCGCCACCACCGGCAATCCCAGTATCTTGCCGACCTCGGTTACGCCTCGCGCGCCGTTTTGGACCATTTCCGCCGTCGTTTCCTCCGCCATATGGGTGTTGTTAAGCAAAGCGTCGACCCGTCCGAGGGTGGCCAGATAGTCGAGAATGTTATCGACCGTAGATGTGAACGGCCGGGACATGTTGATAACGGCGATAATCTTAAGGTAGGGATTGTCGTCGGCCCCTTCGATCAGGTTAAATATCCGGGCGCCGTGGACGCCATAGCCGACATCCATTATAATGTTGCCCGGACGCCGTAGAACCCACCGCATCGACCCTTTGATGACGTTACCGGCCTCACCGAGCCCCACAGTGTCCCGGGTCTCCCAGGCTACGACGTTCAGGCCCATGCCTTCCAGTTCTTTTTTGATTGGCCGGATGGTGTAAACAGGCTCGACGGTGTCAAGGTCGACCAGTGTTACCGGCAACCCGCGCCGGCATAAATCAATGGCCCGGTTGACGGCGTTCTCGCTTTTGCCGCTGGCATATTCGCCGACATACGCCTCGATTATAGGTTCCATCGGTCCACCTCTTGTCCACAGAAAAGGCCCTTCACACCGGCTCAAGCCAGACATAAAGCGCCCTTTCTCAAGTCTTATATTAGTCTACCATACCGGCATCAAAAAAAACAACTAAGCGACAAATATTTTGAAGAGAATGAGCAGGATGACACCCGGCAGTCCCAAGAATCCTGCAGTCAGGGCCGTGAGGGGGTTAATCGCTATAGTAAAGCCGAAGTGACCGCCGATGAAGTTAACTATCCACAGCATGATGCCGCCGATAATCGCATTATAGATCAACCGGAAAACCAGCTTGATTGGCATCAGGAAAAGCCTACCGATAAGAAAGATTAGAAAAATACCAAATACGAAGGCGACGATCACGTTCCAATCCCACGTAATTCCCGGAATGTTCGGCATATGCATTCTCCTTTCAGCCGGCCTACCCCTATTTTAACTAATACCGCCGTTTTTGTCATGGGGGGCAGCGTCTTCTTTTACAATATATCAATGGCAAGTCCCCGCTATGACAAACAAATGAGGTTTGTTTAAAAGACGCTTTTAAACAAACCTCTGTCATCTGCCGGTTAGCCTCCTGTCAAGAGTAAGGCGAATAGGTTATTCCTTCGTTACGGGCTTTCTTGAGTAGATAGATATATTTCTTTTCGGCAGCCTGCATCAAGTAAACGGCGTGATCCACCAGATCGCTGTCAGAAACCGAGTTATAGTACCTTTGGGCAGCCAGCCATTCGCGGCGGGCCTGCTCGACAGCGTCCGGCAGGGTCGGCATGGAAGCGGCCGGTAGCGGATCGTTATCCACTAGGCTGGCGATAATTTTCTGCGGCCAGTTAATCTTCATTTTCTTCCCTCCTGGCAATAGTATTACCAGGTATAGGCATGAATAAACAAAGAAGAGACTGCTTGTGCAGTCTCGCTCTTAATCTTATATGCAGTTACATTTCCCGGCGGTTTTCAAAAGCCTTGGACAAGGTAACCTCGTCGGCGTATTCCAGGTCGCCTCCCACCGGTAGGCCATGGGCGATGCGGGTTACTTTCAGCCCAAGCGGCTTCAAAAGCCGGGCGATGTACATTGCCGTAGCTTCGCCCTCCACATCCGGGTTGGTCGCCATTATAACCTCCTGCACATCGCCGGTCTGCATCCGCATCAGCAGCTCCTTTATCCTTAGCTCGTCGGGACCGACACCGTCAAGCGGCGACAGCGAGCCGTGCAGGACATGGTAGAGACCCCGATACTCGCGGGTCCGTTCCATGGCGGCTACATCCTGCGGCTCCTCGACCACGCAAATCTGGCCGGAGTTGCGCTCCTCGCTCTGGCAAACTTGGCAAGGGTCTCGGTCGGTAAGGTTAAAGCAGATCGAGCAGTAGCCGATTTTCTCCTTGGCCTCAGTTATGGCTTCAACCAATTCACGGCTTTGCTGCTTATCCATGGCCAGCACATGATAAGCTAGCCGGGTGGCCGATTTGGGCCCGATGCCCGGCAAACGCCGGAATTGCTCGACCAATCTGGCCAGGGGCGCTATATAGTGCATTGCTTAGAACATGCCACCCGGCAGCTTGAGGCCACCGGTCAGTTTACCCATTTCCTGGGCCATCATGTCGTCAACTTTCTTGATGGCCTCGTTGACTGCGGCCATTATCATGTCTTCCAGCATCTCGATGTCTTCGGGGTCGACGGCCGCCGGATCGATTTTTACGGAGACAATTTGTTTCTCGCCGTTGACGACGACCTTGACGGCGCCGCCGCCGGCAGTGGCTTCAAGAGTCTGAACCTTGAGCTCCTCTTGGAGTTTCGCCATATCGGCCTGCAGTTTCTGCACCTTTTTCATCATACCGGCCATATTACCCATGTTGTTGCCGAACATTATCTTTCCTCCTCGGTTTCTTTTATAACTTTACCGCCAAACAGCGCCAGGGCCTGGTTTAGGGCCGCGTTATCAGGGTCGGCCGGCGGCCCGGAAGGGGTCGTCGACAGGCCCCGGGGGGCAGCGGGGGCCTCTTTGGTAGTGGTTGTCGGGGGTGACCCGGAGGTAGTCGCTGGGGGCGCCTGGGAAGGTGATCGGGGAGACGCCGGTGGCTGGGAAGACACTCCGGGAGGAGCATCGGCAGGGGCGGTTTTGGCGGGTTTTGGGATCGCCGAGCCAGCCGGCACAAGGGTACAGCTCAATTTCTGCGGTTGTCCGCCTATTTGCTGCATTATCCTTTCAATTATCTGCCGATAATCTTCCTTTTCACTGCGTTCTTTAGCAAAGGCCGAAGTAAATTGCAAGGTGGCCTGGCCGCCCTGGAGACTTACGAGTTCTCCCTGGGACACACAGGCGTGAACCGAGCGTTTGCCGCCGGCCAAGAGTTCCTTGAGGACGGCCGCCCACAGTTCGCGAGGGTCGGTGACGGCTGCGGCCGGCACCGGGGTGGCCGTGGCTGCGACCACGGCGGGGGCCGGGGATTCAGCGGCCGGGGCGGCCGGGGCGACCGACGGCAGCGGGCGGGCCGGCGCAGTTGGCGCCGGGTGGGCCGCTACAGTCGGTTGCGGCGGCAGAGCCTGCGGCTGGCGGGCCGGCCTGGGCGGACCGGCGGCCAGGGCCGCCTCGAGGGCGGCAACCCGTTCGGCCAAGGCGGCCAGATCGCCGGCGTTACCCCGCCGGCAGATATTTAGTAGCGCCATCTCGGCCGTTATCCGCGGCTCGGCCGACCATTTGGCCTCGTTGGCGGCGGCCTGCAGTTGGCTTATAGTCTGCACCAGTTCTTCGTGGCTGAATTTGCCGCTCTGGGCGGCGAGGACGTCGCGGTCGGTACTGTACGTCTCCAGGCTGACGACGTCGGGGGCGGCTTTATAGAGCATGAGGCTGCGGGCGTGTTGGGCCAGTTCGAGAAGAACCTGACGGACGTCCTTGCCGAGGGTTACCAGTTCGTCGAGGGTGATGAGCACGGTAGCCGCGTCACGGTCGGCCATGGCGGCGGTCAGCCGCCAGACCCAGTCGTGGCCGACCAGGCCGAGCAGGCCGCGGACGGCTTCGGCGGTTATCGGGCCGTCGCCAAGGGCGGTACACTGGTCGAGGACGCTAAGGGCGTCGCGCATGCCGCCGTCGGCATGGCGGGCTATTAAGTGGACAGCTTCGCCGTCAATCGCCAGACCGCTGTCGGCGGCAACGGCAGTCAGGCGCTTTTCAATTTCGGCCAGCGGGATGCGGCGGAAATCATAGCGCTGGCAGCGCGAGTGGATGGTAGCCGGTATCTTGTGGGGCTCGGTGGTCGCCAGGACAAAAACGACGTGGGCCGGCGGCTCCTCGAGGGTCTTCAGCAGAGCGTTGAAGGCCTCAGTCGTTAACATGTGTACTTCGTCTATTATGTATACTTTGTAACGGCCTTCGACCGGCGCGAACTTGACGGCTTCCCGCAGGTCGCGGATCTCGTCAATGCCGCGGTTGGAGGCGGCGTCGATCTCAAAGACATCCATCGAAGTACCGGCGGTGATGCGCTCGCAGCTCGGGCAGCGATTACAGGGGCTGGCAGTCGGGCCGTCGGCGCAGTTGAGAGCTTTTGCCAGTATCTTGGCAGTGCTGGTCTTACCGGTGCCGCGAGGACCGGCGAAAAGGTAGGCGTGGGCTACTTTGCCGGCGGTTATGGCGTTTTTCAGGGTGGTGCTGATATGTTCCTGGCCGACGAGACTGTCGAAGTCCTGCGGCCGCCACAGGCGGTATAGGGCGACGTAGGCCATAGCCGGGCCTCCTTGCTTTGGCGTTATGCATACCAGGTTTATTTCCACACGCAGCCGGGCATTCCCTTTCGCCGACGGCGGGCAGATATGAGAAAAGCAGCCTTTCGCGGCTGCATATTGTTTAACATCGGCCCAAGGTAGCCGTCAGGCTACCTCGCGGCACATAAGAATTGTCACTTACCGTTGCTTCCTTCCGGACCTGGCGGGGTTCATGAGTTCCTATTGCGCAAGACCCAACGGCTACCGTGGGCCGACCTTAAAAGTAAAGGATGGCGGAGAGAGAGGGATTCGAACCCTCGGCACCGTTTTGGCAGTGCACGCGATTTCCAGTCGCGCTCCTTCAACCACTCGGACATCTCTCCGTGTGCTCTACGCAATTGACCTTCTAATTATATATAAAGATTCGCCTGTTGGCAATATGGCGATGCGGTCTAAACCGCGAATATTATTGTACATCGTCGGCCGGCAGTTGTCAACTGACGGCGGCCGGCAACATTAACCAGCCTGCCTAAAAGTCTGCCTGATCCCAAGGTATGAAAAATGCGGTATTTTGCGGCTAAACAAGAACCAGGAGACCGGCTTGTAAACCGGACTCCTGACTTTTGTGGACGGCGATGATAGGCCCGGTCACCTGTGACCGGTAGTCCTGGGGGAAGTAATATCAGCGGTTGTCAGCGGCGGCCAGCAGTTCGCCGATGAGTTTTTCGGCCAGCGGTTTCTTCTGGAGGTAGAGAAGCAGCAGCTCGTAGACGGCCGGCGAATATTCGAGGCCAGTCATAAGGCGGGAGAAATGGACGGCGGCGATCTCGCTGGCGCTCAGCGGGCAGATCTTGTAGTTGAGGATACCGAGCGCCCGGTACTCGATGGTCTTCTGCCTGGTGAAGCTGGCGGAATCCCCTTCCTCCAGGTGGTGGAAGAGCTCGTGGGCCACGGCCAGGTCGGCGAGGCCGGCACGGGACAGCATGGCCGGCAGGGTTTCTCTTTCGATAAGGCCGGCCAGCAGGTCGAGGGCAGTAGCCGAAAGCTTGATGAGCGGCGGCCCGGCCGTATAGCAGGAGATGAGGATATAGTCATAGTCGGTCCTGATGTCTTCAGTGGCGACGGTTAGCCCGAGGGCGGTGGCATAGGCGGCCGGCGACCGCCGGCCGTAGCCGGCCGTCAGCCGGTCGTACACAGCGGCGGCGCAGCCGACGGCGCCGGCAATCAGCGCCGGCTGCGCCGCCGGCGGGATTTTGCCGTACAGGGGGTCTTTTTTAAGGAGGTACTGCCACCAGACGTCGTCAGGACAGGCCTTGAGACGGCCGATCAAGCCGCGCAGACTGCCGTCATTTTCAGATGTCATTTCTGGCACCGATGATTATCAGTTGGCCGTCACCCTCCGGTATGCCGGCAAGCTCGGCCGACAGCAGGTCTTTGACGGGCTCGAGCTTGGTCATGCCGGAGTAGTCGAGGATGCGCGAGCCGGCGATAACGTAAATGTCGGGAATAAGCATGATGTCGCT
>JAEZLU010000330.1 GCA_023415075.1 Bacillota bacterium | reverse complement strand
CGGATGGGCAAAGAAATAAACAAGGTCTTTCTCCCGCTGGCCGGCCGGCCGGTGCTGGCCCGCAGCGCCGCCGCCATGGCCGCCTGCCCCGAGGTCGATAGCCTGGTGGTGGTGATCGCCGCCGGCGAAGAACGGGCCGCCGAAGCCCTGCTGGCCGGCCAGGACCTCGCCAAACCCTGGCAGGTGGTGACCGGCGGCAGCGAGCGCCAGCACTCAGTGGCCAACGCCCTCGCCGCCGTGCCGGTGGAAGCCGACATCATCCTGGTGCATGACGGCGCCCGCCCGCTGATCGAGCCGGCCACCATAAGCGCGGCTGTCGCTGCCGCCCGCGAGCACGGGGCCGCCGGCGTGGCCGTGCCGGTCAAGGACACTATCAAGCAGGTGGCCGGCGGCATAATCACCGGTACTCCCGACCGGGCCGGCCTATGGGCTATGCAGACACCCCAGGCGTTTACCGCCAACCTCCTCAGGCAGGCCTACGCGACCGCCGCCCGCGACGGCTGGCTGGCCACCGACGACGCCGCCCTGGTCGAGCGGCTGGGTGCCGAGGTGGCCATTGTTCGGGGCAGTTACCGCAACCTCAAAATAACGACGCCCGAAGATTTGGCGGTGGCCGAAGCGCTGCTGGGAAGAGAGGTTGGAGCTATGCAGAGAATAGGTATGGGTTACGATGTCCACCGGCTGGTGACGGGCCGCAAACTTATTCTCGGCGGTGTCGACATTGCCTATGAAAAGGGCCTGGAAGGCCATTCGGATGCCGACGTCCTGCTGCATGCCATCAAAGACGCCCTGTTGGGGGCGGCGGCCCTCGGCGACATCGGCCGTCACTTCCCGGACAGCGACGACACATATAAGGGTGCCTCGAGCCTTAAACTGCTGGCCGCCGTCGGCGATATCGTCGCCGCTGCCGGCTGGCGCCCCTACAACATCGACGCCGTTGTCGTCGCCGAAAAGCCCAAACTTGCCCCCCACATCGCCGCCATGAACGCCAACATCGCCGGTGTGCTGGGACTTGACGCCGGTCAGGTCAACGTCAAGGCGACCACCACCGAGGGGCTAGGCTTCACCGGCCGCCGCGAAGGCATTGCCGCTTACGCCGTGGCTACGCTGATGCAGGCCGAGTGACACGTACATAAAACCGAAAGCTTGGCGCATAATAATCTTACCTCTATAAGATGCGGGCCGTTGATAGGTTCTTTGAACGGTCTGCGCATAGGGAACATCAAATCCCGAGGTGATTATTATGGCCAAGCTTTTTTGCGCTCTCCTGCTTGCCATCAGTCTGCTGTGGCCGGCGACGGCCAGTGCCGGCGAGGCCAGAGTCAATATAGCCTTCCTCCGCCAGGACGACGGCACAACCATCGGCGAGCTTTGGTACAACGACCGGGTCGTCTGGCGTCTTAAGCTATTGGGCGACGGGGCCCAGCCGGTGGTTGGCACGGGCGGACCGCCGACGACGGTGGTGACGCCGGCAATTGATGACGGACTGTTTATATTGCGGATTTATAATCGCTGATTTTGCAGGCCGTTGATAGGCCCTATCTGCGGCATTGACTTGCGGGCGTTTGCTTGCGTACGTCCCGAGTACGCGGCCGAGTGCTAACGCCAGCCATGGCGCACTCGGCACTAGGCCCAGCCGGGGCCGTCGGCGATGCCCGTTCTCAGTCCGCCTGGCACCTGGAGCTGCTGGGCGTCCTGGCGTATTAGCTGGCGGAGTTTGAAGAGGTGGCACTTACGGGGGTAAGTGCCCTTTGCGTTTTTGGCAGGGCCGGTTGCCAAACGGGGCCGGATGAATTAAAATAGCAGCAGGAAAAATATGCAGCACTTGTTTGTTGATAGATGGAGGGATTGTTATGGGAAAAGAACTTAGGGTGCGGTTCGCGCCGAGTCCGACCGGCCCGTTCCATATCGGCGGGGCCCGCTCGGCCCTCTTTAACTGGCTGCTGGCCAGGAAAGAGGGTGGCAAATTCATTCTGCGGGTCGAGGACACCGACCTTGAGCGCTCCAGCCGCCAGTGGGAGGAAAACATCAAGGCCGCCCTGCTGTGGCTGGGTATGGACTGGGACGAGGGCATCGACGTCGGCGGGCCGCACGGGCCTTACCGCCAGACCGAACGCCTGGGGCTTTACCGCGAATACACCGAGAAACTGCTGGTGAGCGGACAGGCCTATCACTGTTACTGCAGCGAGGACGAACTGGAGGCCGACCGCCAGGCTCAACTGGCCAACGGGGAGACTCCCCGCTACACCGGCCGTTGCCGCTGCCTGAGCGAGGCCGACAAAGCCAGGCTGGCTGCCGAGGGCCGCAAACCGACCGTCCGCTTCCGGGTGCCGGAAAACCAGGAAATCGCCTTCCACGACCTGGTGCGCGGGCCGATCAGCTTTGAATCGAACGGCGTCGGCGACTTCGTCATCGTCAAGTCGGACGGCATCCCGGTTTACAACTATGCTGTCGTCCTTGACGACGCCCTCATGGAGGTCACCCACGTCATCCGGGCCGAGGAACACCTGTCCAATACGCCGCGCCAGATAGTGATCTACAAGGCCCTCGGCTTCCCGCTGCCAGAGTTCGGCCATATTTCACTCATTCTCGGCAAGGACCGGGCCAAGATGAGCAAACGCCACGGGGCGACTTCGGTTGACCAGTACCGCCAGCTCGGCTACCTGCCAGAGGCCATCGTCAACTTCCTGGCCCTCCTCGGCTGGGCCCCCGAGGGCGAACAGGAGATATTCAGCAAGGACGAACTCATCGCCCAGTTTTCCCTTGACCGGGTGGCCAAAAATCCGGCAGTCTTCGATGTCGACAAACTCAACTGGCTGAACGCCCACTACCTACGCCAGCTGAGCGCCGCCGCCCTCACCGACCTGGCCCTGCCCCACCTCGAGGCTGCCGGCTTCGTAACGAAGCCGCTGGCCGCCGATGCCAGGGCCTGGCTCGAGGAAGTGGTGGCCGTCGTTCGCGAGCATGTCAGTTACGCCGCCCAGGTGGCCGACCATGTCGGCATATTCTTCAAAGATGATATTACTCTTGAAAGCGACGAGGCGCGGGACATCCTCTGCGACCCCGATATTCCGCAGGTCATGGCCGCCTTCGGCGAGCGGCTGGGGGCGCTCGAACGCCTCGAAGACGCCGCCGTCCAGGGCGTGCTCAAAAGCATCGTCAAGGACCTCAAGCTGAGCGGCAAAAAAGTCTACATGCCTATCCGCGTGGCTGTCAGCGGCCAGGTCCACGGGCCTGACTTGCTGCGGCTTATCGTCCTCCTGGGCAAAGAGCG
>JAEZLU010000050.1 GCA_023415075.1 Bacillota bacterium | reverse complement strand
ATTACCGTCTCCTGCAGGCGGGTATCAAGACAGGACAAATCAATGGCCTTCAGTTTGGCCAAAGCGGCGCCGCCTGGCGGCAGTTCGCTGCCGTCGACCGCGTAGAAGCGGGCGCCCAGCGCCTTGGCCATGCCGGTGCCGCCGTCGTTGGTGGCGCTGCCGCCGATACCGATGATTATTTTCCGCAGGCCCTTGTCGAGGGCCGCCTTTATCAGTTGGCCGGTGCCGTATGTGGTAGTTATCCGCGGGTCGCGCTTGTCCTTGGGTACCAGTGGCAAGCCGGAGGCGGCCGCCATCTCAATCACCGCCGTCTCGCCGTCGCCGAGCACGCCCCAGTGGGCTTTGCGGGTCTCCCCGAGCGGTCCGAGGACTTCCTCCTCCAGCACCTGGCCGCCGGTAGCGCTAACCAGGGCTTCGACCGTACCTTCGCCGCCGTCGGCGATCGGCACCTTGATGACCTCGGCCGCCGGGAAGACGGTGAGAATGCCCTTCTCCATGGCATTAGCCACGCCGATGGCCGATACACTGCCTTTGTACGAATCGGGAGCTACAACAACGCGCAAGATTCGTCACTCCTTTTTTTCGCGGCGGCGCTTTTCAGCCGTTTGCCGCATATATTTGGGTATCCGTCAAACCCTCTCAAGGAGGTGTCACCCCATGACTTGGCAGCCCCTGGTAACTGAGTTCACCCCGAAACTCGTGGCTCTTAGGCGGCAGATTCACAGTCAGCCTGAACTGGCCTTCCTGGAAAACAAGACCGCCGCCCTCGTAGCCAGCGAGCTGGCGGCCTGCGGACTTAAAACGGCTACCGGCATTGCCGGCACCGGCGTCACCGGGCTTCTGGAAGGTCGCGGTCAGCGCACGCTGGCCATCCGGGCTGATATGGACGCCCTGCCTCTCCAGGAAGAAACCGGCGCCCCTTATGCCTCGACCGTAGCCGGCATCGCCCACGCCTGCGGCCACGATGGTCATATCGCCATAGCCCTCGGCGCCGCCATGGTATTGTCCCGGCTGGCGCCCCTGGCCGGGGCGGTGAAGTTTATTTTTCAGCCGGCCGAGGAAGGCCCGGGAGGGGCCAGACCGATGATCGAACACGGCGTTCTGCGCGAACCGCCGGTCGAGGCCGCCCTCGGCTTTCACCTCACCAACAGCCTGCCGCAGGGCCACGTCGGCATAAGTTACGGCCAAACCTGCGCCGCCACCGACGAAATCAGAATCCTTATCGGCGGCCGCGGCGGCCATGGCGCCCACCCGCAACAGACGGTCGATGCCATCGTCGTCGCCGCCCAGGTGGTGACTGCCCTGCAGACCATCGTCAGCCGCCAGGTTAGCCCGCTGGAAGCGGTGGTGGTGACCATCGGCGCCATTCGCGGCGGCGCGGCCAACAATATCATCGCCGATAAAGTCGAATTGTGGGGTACGGTACGGACACTGGCGGAAAATTTGCGTACCGCCCTGCCGGAAAAAATCGAGCGCCTGGTGGCCGGCACCACCACCGCCTACGGCGCCGGCTACCGTTTCGTCTATCATCAAGGTTATCCGGTCCTTGTCAGCGACGTCAACCTCAGTAGCCTTGTTGAAACTAGCGCCGCCGCCGTCGTCGGCCGGGAAAATGTCACTCGCCTGCAGCCCAGCATGGGCGGGGAAGATTTTGCTTATTTCGCCGCCGCCGTCCCTTCCACCTTCTTCCGTATCGGCTCCGGCGGCCCCAACTTTCATTTTCCGGCCCATCACCCTCAGTTTGACTTTGACGAAGAGGCTATCGGCATGGGCGTAAGGGTTTTGGTTCAGTCTGTGCTGGACTATTTCGCCACCCCGTAAAAAAGCAGCCGGCTTAGCCGGCTGCTTTTTATGGGTTTACCTATTCAATACATACTTTTCGATGGCCTCGGCCACGCCGTCGGCGTCGTTGGCGCCGGTGACCGCGTCGGCAGCCGCCTTGACTGCCGGGGCGGCGTTGCCCATGGCTACTCCCAGGCCGGCGTAGGCCAGCATGTCCATGTCGTTGCTGGAATCGCCGACCGCCATCACTTCCTCGCGGCCGATGCCGAGGCGTTCAGCCAGGAAACCGAGGGCCACGCCCTTGTTGACCGTCGGGTTGGTGAGCTCGAGGTAGTTGGGCTTTGACGCAGCGGCGTACAGACGGTCGCCGAAAGCGGCCTTGACCGCAGCACCGATTTCGCCGATCTTGCCGGGCTCGGCCATCGCCAGCAGCTTGGTGGGCGCGCCGGTCGGCGAATAGAGTGCCTCGCCCACCGGGATGGCCGTCACGCCGGCGATATCCTCGTAGTATCGGGCGTTGGCGTCGCGCTCCTTGACATAGAGCTTATCGTCAAGGTAAACCTGGATATACCAGCCGCGGTCCCGGAAAAGTGCCAGCACCTCGCGGGCCGTTTCCTCGTCGATCGGCCGGTGCAGCAGCGTTTCCGCCGACAGGGCCCGCCTTATCAGAGCGCCGTTATAGGTGATAAGCGGCACGTCGAGTTCGAGCTGCTCGGCGTATGGCCGGGCCGAGCAGAACATCCGGCCGGTGGCCATGGTGACGGTGACGCCGCCGGCGATCGCCCGGCGGATGACGGCGGCCGAACGGGGCGAGATGGTCCGCTTGTTGTCGAGGAGGGTGTCGTCAAGGTCTAAGGCGACAAGTTTTATTGCCATGAACTAGCTCCTTCTTGGGTGAAAAATAGGTTGCTTCGCTAAAAAAGCACCTCGCAGGAGGTGCTTTTCTTACCTGTCCTGTATGACTTTCGTTGCCGTGTAGCTGCATAAGGAGAGAAGCAGCAGGCCGGCCAGCGGCGCCATGAAACTCGATATCTGGAAACCCGGCAGCGCTTTGACCACCGCCAGCGGCGTGACAAGGTTGGTGAAAACGGTGCAGCCGCCCACCGTCAAAAGGTTGAAGGGGGCCGCCGCCAAAGTGAGGAGCGGCCGGATGGAGGCGTTGGCGACGCCGATGATCGCCGCCCCCAGGAGCGTTCCCCCCAGCGTATCGACAAAGATCCCCGGTAGCTGGCTGACGAGCGCGCAAAGCAAAATGGCGTTTATCATGATCCGCAGGAGAAAGCCTGACACTTTGCCGTTACCTCCCTCTCAGCAAGATAATCAATATATCTATTATATCCTATCGGACGGAATTCTGGCAATAGGTTGCCGGCCGGCAGCGAAAATCGCCGGCCGTACGGTTAGCCCCGCCCCTTCTCGAGCGCCAGCAGCGCTTCCTTGCACGGCAGGCCGCCGCCGAAGCCCACCAGACGGCCGTCGGCCCCCACTACCCGGTGGCAGGGCACGACGACCGGCGTACGGTTGATATGCAGGGCCCCGCCCACCGCCCGCGCCGACCGGGGCGAACCGGTGGCGGCCGCCACCTGCCCGTAGCTGTCGACCGCGCCGTAAGCAATACCGGCGGTATACTTCAGCACCGCCGCCTGAAAAGGCGTATAGCCGCTCCAGTCCACCGGCACCGTGAAGTCGATGGGCTCGCCGGCGAAATAGCGGGCCAGCTCGTCGGCCAAAAGCTCGCTCCAGC
>JAEZLU010000224.1 GCA_023415075.1 Bacillota bacterium | reverse complement strand
CCATCGCTCTCGGCTGGCTCGTCCATGTCGCTCCCGTGCCCTCGGTCACCGGCAGCGACCTGGTCGTCAAGACCCTTACCGAAACCACCGAGACCCTCGGCCTCGGAAAACTCATGGTCGAACTGTCAGCCGACAAGACGGTCGACATCTACGTCAACCATATCGAGAAAAAGCGGGGCGAGCTCGGACTCTCTTCGAAAACCCTCCACTAGCGGCCAGTCGACGAAGGCTACCTATATTGCCCGAAGGTAGGCATCATGGAAAACCATGATGCCTACCTTTTTCGATGAACTCCCAGGAAATACTCGCCACTTGCAGGAAAATCGACAATATAGTGGGAATTTCTCCAGGAAAGAGATTGTTTAACTGAGTCGCTGCCGCTGCGGCAAGCAAGGAGAAGATGGCGTGAACGAGGGCAATACCGGTTCGTTGGTTTCCCGAGGACTGTCGATCATCCAGAATGCGAGCGCCGTCACGGTACTCTTCGGTATCGTCCTGCTTTGTTTTATCTGGACAGGGCTATTCTACAAAATACAAGCCGAACGGCAGCAGGAAATTGCCGGCGCCTTCCGGGAAACCGCCAACCTGGCGCGGGCTTTTGAGGAACATACCCTGCGGACCGTCAAAGGCGTCGACCAGACCATCCTCTTCCTGAAGGTCGAATACGAAAAAGCAGGGCCGAAAATCGACATTTCCCAGTATATTCGCGAAGGCAGGATCACCGGCCAGCCGCTCGTCTTCCTCAGCGTTATCGACGAAAACGGCGACCTGGCCGTCAGCAGCCAGACCTCGTTCATGCCTTTAAACCTTAGGGACCGCGAATACTTCTTTGTCCATAAGGACCGCGACAGCCGCGAACTCTTCGTCAGCAAGCCGGTGCTCGGGCGCTCCTCCGGCGAATGGTTCATCCAGCTCACCCGGCGGCTTAACAAACCGGACGGCTCGTTCGGCGGCGTGGTCGTCGCCTCGGTCGACCCTTACTACTTCACCGAATTCTACAAGCAGGTCGATATCGGCCAAAACGCTTCCGTCGCCCTGGTCGACCGCGATGGCGTCGTCCTGGCCCGCGAAACCGGGCTGCGAGCGGAAATCGGCAGCAAAATGAGCGACATTTCGCTAATGCAATACCTCCAAAACGGCGACGTCGGCCACTTTGCAGCCACAAGCCCGGTTGACGGCATCAAGCGCTTCTACAGCTACCGGGCCCTCAGCTCCTATCCGGTCGTGGTCCTGGTAGGTATCGACGAGGCCGAGGTCCTCGGCGATTTCAACCAGCGGGTCTACGACTACTACTGGGGGGCCGGGGCGGTCACCGCCGTTATCGTCGCCTTCGTCATCCTCCTGCTGCTCATCGCGGCCCGCCAGAAACGGAACGCCGAAGAGATCCGGCAGGCCCGCGACGGCCTGGAGGCCATGGTGGAAAAGCGGACTCAGGAACTGTTCGCCGCCAACCAGGAGCTTATCGCCACCAACGAGGAACTGCACCAGGCCAACGGTGAGCTCGAAAGCGAAATCGCCGACCGCAAACGGGTTGAAATCATGCTCCAGACCTCGAAAAAGGAACTCTCCCGCAAAAACCGCGAACTGACCGCTGCCCTCAACACAATTGAGCAAGCCCAGGTCCGCCTCATCCAGCAGGAAAAAATGGCCGGCATCGGCCAATTGGCTGCCGGCGTGGCTCATGAAATCAACAACCCGTTATCCTTCGTCACCGTCAACATCGAAACCCTCGAAAAATACTTCGGAGTCTGCCGGCAGATTCTGAGCCAGTATCGCGACCTGCGCTCTTCGCTGGCGGCCGCCGGAGACCCACCGCAAAAGGAAAAACTGGCGGCGTTAGCCGACAGCGAGCAAGAACTCGATCTCGACTACATCCTCGGCGACTTCCCGGAACTATTAGGCGACACCGTTGATGGACTAGAACGGATGAGTAAGATCGTTAAAGGGATGCGCCTATTCTCGCGCGTCGACCACCAGCCGGTCTTCGGGCACTATGACCTTCTGGCCGGCCTCGAAAGCACCCTGCTGGTTGTCCAGAACGAATATAAGCATTACGCCGTCCTGGAAAAAAACCTCGGCGAACTGCCGGCCATCAGAGCGGTCGGCGGCGAAATCAACCAGGTGCTCCTCAATCTCATCGTCAACGCCGCCCATGCCGTCCAAGCCAAAGGGGTCGGTGAAATGGGCGTCATCCGTCTGGCCACCTGGGCTGATGACGATGCCGTCTACTTCTCGATCGCCGACAGCGGCACCGGCATCGCCGAAGAACACCTCTCCAGCATCTTCAACCCGTTTTTCACCACCAAACCGGTCGGACAGGGTACCGGCATGGGCCTTAGCATCTCGTACGACATCGTCGTAAACCGCCACCACGGCGACATTTCGGTGGAAAATCTCGCCGGCGGCGGCGCCAAGTTCACCGTACGGCTGCCGATAAAACACGAGCAGGAAAAAGAGGAGAACTGATGACCCATAAAGACAGCGGAGGGGCGTCATGGGCAAGAAAATACTGGTTGGCGACGACGAGCAACAGCAAGAAGCCGGCGACCCGGCAGTGCTGCAATAACAAAAAGATACCGGCCGAAAAGCCGGTATCTTTTTTGGACTGCGAAAACTAAGCCGGCTTATTTCCGGCGTCAAACCCCAGGGCCTTTTTCGGGCAGGCCGCCACGCAGCGGCTGCACTTCAGGCAGTCGCCGTCGCTAAAGGCGCCGGCTGCCTTGCCGCCGGCCGGCGACAGCTGCAGCGGGCAGGCCCGCGTGCAGGCGTTGCAGCCCACGCAGCTCGCCGCCACTGCCAGCGGCATAGCCTTGCCGCTAAGCCAGCTGGCCAGTGTCCCCATCGGGCAGAAGGCGCACCAGGTCCGCTGGTGATAGGCTACGCCGAGGATTATGCCGACAATCGTCGTCACCAGGATCAGATTGATGAACACCCGGCCCATGGCCGCAAGGTCGCCCCAGGCGAAGTACGTCTGGACGGTAAACACCGTCATGATGAACGCCAGCATGAACACTCGCAGGCCTTTACTACGGAAAAAGGGCGGTATCGGCTTCCCCGGCGACACTTTAGCGATTACATTGTCCCAGAAACTGCCGCGCGGACAGAGATTGCCGCACCAATAGCGGCCGCGGAAAGGCGCGATCACCACCGGCGCCAGCATGCACACCAGGGCGATGACGCCAATGGCTGGATAAACCAGGCCTATGGCCAGGAAGGCCAGCAAAATCCAGAAAAGGTACGGCTGCCAGCGACTCTTCATAATTGCCTCCTTTAATACCCATCCCCCGGGGGAGGGGATATGGTAATATAATTATAGCACAAACAAACCATTACGCAAGTAATAATTTGCTTGTGCTATAAAACCCTTACCCGGTTACCTTGACCGTGCGCCCGAGCGTATGCATATACGATTCACACGGCAGGTTGTCCTCATCGAAAATGATCGTGGCGCTGTGGAGGAAGCGGCGTTCGCCGTAATAGCGCAGATCGTAAAGATTGACCTGCCTGGCGGCCTCGTCCGGTTTCTCCTCGCAGTAGATAAACGGCGTGAAGCTTGTGAAAAACTCGCCTAGCGATGTCTTGAGAGCCTCGCCGGCCAACGGTGTCAGCTCCTGACGCGGCAGGTCGGCCTTGATTTCCAGCAACGGAAAGATGGTCCCCAGTCGTCCGTTAAGATGACGGTTGGCCGTCTCGACCACGAAGTCCCAGAAAAACAAGCGGTTGAGGCACGGCATCACCCAGATCCGCTGGACTCCCTTGAGGGCGAACCGCTTTTTCAGCCAATGCGTTGCTCGCACCTTGAGGCCATAGCGGAACATAATGTATAGGACAATTGCGGTTATGCTGGCAGCGGCCAGCTGGCGGATCGGCAGCCGGTAAAGGTATAGCGACAGCAGCAGTGTCAGCAGGCACGGATCGAAGACATTGAGAAGCGGAAAACTTTTTCGTTCTCGCCGCAGTGGCCATAATATTGCCGTCCCGTGGGTGTTAAAATAATCTATGAGCGTATGCGACAGTCCGCCGGCAAAAGCCCAGAACAGCAACTGGCCGGCCGGAGCCTGCGGTATGAGCAGGTGGACAAGGCCGGCGATGGCCGCTGACCATAAGCCGATCCCGGGCAGGGAATGCGAGAACGCCCGGTGCTGTTTGAGGTACGCCATATTACCGCCCACCTGGGCGATAATATCAAAATCCGGAGCCTGGGCGCCCAGTACGGTTGCAATGTAGACCGGATCGGCGACCGACGGTTGATGGCCGGACAAGCCGGCTACCGCCACGCCGATGAGCGCGTGCGTTAGTGTATCCATTTCGGTCACCTCCCCAACAGCCCCCAATTATATCATAGTGGGAGAAGACGGTCCATGAAAAATACTGGAAGGGAGGTGACGGTCATGTCTGAGGATAAAAAGCGGCGTCCGGCCGACCGGCCGGCGGTTGTCAACCATGTCGGCGGGGTGAGTGAAGAGCTTGGCGGCGTCGACCCTGAAGTGGATGAGAATCTGGTCCGACTGTCAGGCGGGCCCTGAGCGGCAGGCCAGAATTTAGCGGCCGTTGATAAACCCCCATCTACGTTGTTAGCCCTGCGGGCGCTTGCTAGCGTACCTTACGAGTACGCGTCGCTGCACGTCCTCGGGCTGCCTAGTATCTGGGGGTTTCTTAACGGCCGGCACAATATATAAAAGAAACGAAGGGATACGTTTGTTCACCTAGAAAAGAGTAGGGGAGAGGAGATGACCGAAAATGAAAGTAGTAGGCATAAACGGCAGCCCCCGCAAGGACGGCAACACCGCCATCATCATCAACACCATCTTCCGCGAGCTTGAGGCCCAGGGCATCGAAACCGAACTCATCCA
>JAEZLU010000126.1 GCA_023415075.1 Bacillota bacterium | reverse complement strand
AAGCGCCACTGCGATAATCAAAATTCTTGCCGGCAAACCCTGCATAAGTTCCCCTCCATCGTCGCGGTCGCCTGACGGTTTTCCTAACCATTTTACCATCTGCCGGCCGCTTTTTAAAGGCAAAAGGCGCCGGCGAATTGCCAAGCGCCTGCCGGCAGGCAACTTCCTCTTTTACCGGCAGCAAGGATTTTGCCAAGACAGCGCGAAAGATTTACATATACTGGCTGCAGGAGGGAGACAATGAAGATCTTCGCCCACCGGGGAGCCCGCGCCTACGCCCCGGAGAACACCATGGCCGCTTTCCGCCTTGGCTGGGAAATGCAGGCCGACGGCATCGAGCTCGATGTCCAACTCACCAGGGACGACCAGGTCGTAATCTGCCACGATCATACCATCAACCGCACAAGCAGCGGCAAGGGCTGGCTGCGGGACTACACGCTGTCCGAGCTCAAGCGGCTGGACTTTGGCGGCTGGTTCGCCCCGAAGTTTGCCGGCGAGGCCATCCCGACCCTGGCCGAATTCGCTGCCTGGTTCCAAACCACGCCGATGACCCTCAACGTCGAGATCAAGAACGGCCCGGTGATCTACGCCGGCATCGAAGAAAAGGTCGTCGCCATCCTAGGGGAGTACCGCCTCCTCGAGCGGACGATCGTCTCGTCGTTCTATCATCCCTCGCTGGTCAGGCTCAGGGAACTCGCCCCGGGCCTGAAAACCGCTGCCCTCTTCAGCGTCCGGCCGCTCGACCCCTGCCGCCTGGCCCGCGAAACCGGCGCCGCCTACCTCCACCCCTCCTGGCACTACCTGGACGCCGCCTGGACAAAAGAAGCCAAGGCCAGCGGCCTTGGCATCAACGCATACACGGTAAACTCCCCCGAAGAATACGCCTTCTTCAAGGCTTTGGACATCGACGGCATATTCAGCGACTACCCGGATATCTGGCGCTGAGACGCCTCAGCACCGCTCGCGGGTCGTTACGACCTGCAGGCATTTGCCGCTGGCAGGGTCGAAGAGGTGCAGATTGCCTTTGGCCGGCACCACCCGGATGCTTTCGCCGGCCTGTGGGCACCGCTGCCAGTCGGCCAGCTTGACGACAAGGTCGTCGCCGCCGGCTGTCCGCCCGTGGAGAATCAGCTCCGAACCGATATTCTCGACAACCTCGATGCTGCAGGCAATGCCCTGGCCGTCGCCCTCCGCCCCGGCCAGGGTCAAATTTTCCGGCCGGACGCCGAGAAGAATATCGGCCGGCAGGCCGGGACCGGGGTCGAGCGCCAGCCGTACGCCGGCGGCGGTAAAGTAGCTTGCCCCGCCCTCGCTGACTACGGCGCCCCGCAGGAACTGCATCGCCGGCGAACCGATGAAACTCGCCACGAAAACGTTGCTCGGCTCGCGGTATATCTGCGCCGGCGTGCCCACCTGCTGGACGACGCCGTCCTTCATGACGACGATGCGGGTACCCATGGTCATAGCCTCGATCTGATCATGGGTGACGTAGACGACGGTGATCCCCAGCTGCTTGTGCAGCCTGATAAGTTCGGCCCTTGTCTGGACGCGCAGCTTGGCGTCCAGGTTGCTGAGCGGCTCATCCATGAGGAAGACCTTCGGCTGGCGGACCAGGGCCCGCCCGAGGGCGACCCGCTGCTGCTGGCCGCCGGACAGCTGCCGGGGGTAGCGGTCCAGCAGGCCGGAAATGCCCAGCATCGACGCCGCCGTCTGGATCCGCTGGTCGACCTCGGCCTTCGGGACCTTGCGCAGCCGCATGCTGTAAGCGAGGTTATCGTACACCTTCATATGGGGATACAGGGCGTAATTCTGAAAGACCATGGCGATATCGCGATCTTTCGGCTCCACATCGGTGACATTGGTTGCGCCGATGTATATCGACCCGCTTGTCGGGGTTTCCAGCCCGGCAATCATCCGCAGCGTCGTAGTCTTCCCGCAGCCGGAAGGACCCACCAGCACCATGAATTCGCCGTCGGCAATCGTCAGGCTGGTGGTCGCGACAGCCGTCTGGCTGCCAAATATTTTACTAACGTCGACAAGCTTTACTTCCGCCAACGTGATCGCTCCTTATCCGATCGGCCTTGCGGCGATCATTGCACAGTCTGGTTGTAGCGCTCGATTGCGGCGTTGATCGTCGCCGCCGCTTTCTCCAGCGCGGCCTGCGGCGTGGCCTGACCGGTCAGCACGCGTTCGATGCCATCCTCGATTTCCCGCCTGGCCTGGGTGAAGACCCCTAACAGCGCTCCCTGGGTGGCCCGGGTGATCGGCGTATTGTGCAGCTGGTCGCTGGCCACCTTGAGCTGCGGGTATTTGGCGTGGTGCTCTTTCAGCAGCGCCTCGTCGTAGGCCAGCTTGGTGGTCGGGAAATAGCCTGTGCTGACGTGCCAGAAGGCCTGCTGCTTAGGCTCGGAACAGAACTTGATGAACTCCCAGGTCGCCTTTTCCTCGGCCTCCGAGTGGCCGCCCAGCATCCACAGCGAGCCGCCGCCGATGATGACGCCGCCCTCGGCGCCCGCCGGCCTCGGCATATAGGCGGTGCCGACGGTGAATTTGCCGTCGACGCCTGACAGAATGTCGAGCAGCACGCCGGTCGAATCGATGGTCATGGCCGTCTGGCCGGCGATGAAGGCTTTTTGGCTGTCGGCCGTCAGCCGGCCGACATTGCCGCAGGAGCCGTCCTTAACCATGTCGTTCCACCAGGTAAGAATCTTCTCCCCGGCCGGGCCGGTAAAAGCGACGGCGGTCGCCTTGGCGTCGCGGCCGTTGCCGTTGTTGGCGTAGGCGGCGTTCTGCTCAGCCATCAGCTGCTCGAAAAACCAGCCGTAAATGGCCAGCGTCAGCCCTGGTCGGGTAACCTTGCTGCCCTCGCGCACCGTCAGCTTCTTGGCGGCGTCGGCCACTTCCTCGAAGGTCCGCGGCGGTTTTTCCGGATCGAGGCCGGCGGCCTTGAACATATCCTTGTTATAGTACAATATCGGCGTCGACGTGTTGAACGGCATCGAATACAGCTTGTTATCCACGGTATAGTAAGCGAGAATGTTCGGTTCGAAATTCTTCAGGTCGACTTTGTCGATATCGACCCATTTCTGCACAGGCACGACGGCCTTGCTGTCGATCATGAACCTGGTGCCGATATCGTAGACTTGCATGACGTGGGGCGTGTTCTTAGACTGGATCGACTGCTTGAGCTTGTTGATGGCGTCGTCGTACGACCCCTGGAAGATGGCCTCCACCTGGACGTCCTTGCGGCTGGCGTTGAACTGCTCCACCAGTTTCTTGTTGGACTCGGCGACCTTGCCGCCGACCGAGTACCAGTACACGATCTTGATCGGCTGCCCCGCCTGGGCGGCCGGTTTTTTGTCGCCGCCGCCGCAGCCGGCCAGCGCCAAAACGAAAACAGCCAGGGTCACCAAACCGACGACTTTCTTCCAAACCATCTTTTTCCCACCTTTCGCATTTAACCTTGTCTGTTGCCTTGATCAACCCGGTCAGCCCTTGAGGGCGCCGGCCGTCAACCCCCGGATAAGCTGTTTCTGACCCAGGATAAGCAGGATAAGTGTAGGCAGCGATACGAGAATAACGCCGGCCATCATGCTGTTCCAGGCGATGGCGTGCTCCCATTGCAACATGGCCAGACCGATCTGGACGGTGCGCATGGTGTCGGTGTTGGTTATCAGCAGCGGCCACAGGTACAGGTTGTAGGTAGTCAGGAAGGCGTAAACCGCCAGCGTCCCCAGCGCCGGCCGCGACAGCGGCAGCACCATCGTCAGGAAGAACCGCAGATGGCCGCAGCCGTCGATTCTGGCCGCCTCGTGCAGTTCGCGCGGGATGGTCAGGAAGGACTGGCGGAGCAAAAAGGTGCCGAAGGCCGTAGCCAGGAAAGGTATCGTCAGTCCCTGGTAGCTGTCGAGCCAGCCCAGGTCCTTGATCGTGAAATAGTTGGGGATGATCGTCACTTCCCAGGGGATCATCATTGTCGACATGAACAGGGCGAAAAACAGGCTGCGGCCGGGAAACTGAAGGAAGCTGAAGGCGTAGGCCGCCAGGCTGGCGGTGATCAGCTGGCCGGCAGTCACGATGATCGAAATGACGAAGCTGTTGAAGATGAACCGCAGGACAGGCGCCGTATCCATCGCCTTGACATAGCTGTCAAACCCCGGCGAGGCCGGGATGATCGTCGGCGGGTAGGCAACGCTCTCGGCCGCCGTGCAGAAACTGATGATCAGGGCGTACAGCAAGGGGAACAGCAGCAGGAACGCCGCCAGGGACAAAACCAGATACTGCAGGACGACCCCTGCCGTAAGCCGCCGCGATAGGCTGCGGACGACCGCCACTCTCGCCGCCGGCATCATTTATAAAACACCCGCCTTTCCAGCACCCAAAACTGAAACAGGGTCAGCACCATAATGATCAAAAAGAGCAGGATGGCCTCAGCGCTGGCGTAGCTGTAGTTAAAGTTGAAAAAAGCCTCGCGGTAAATCGAAAAGACAATGACGTTGGTGGCCCCGGCCGGCCCGCCCTGGGTGAGGATGTTTATTTCGCCGAAGGCCTGCAGGGCGTTGATAATCGATACAATCAGCACGAAAAACAGGGTGGGCGACAGCATCGGCAGAGTAATATCCTTGAACAGCCGGAAAGGGCCGGCGCCGTCGATGCGGGCGCTCTCGTAAAGCTGGCCGGGGATGGACTGCAGGCCGCTCAAAAGAACGATCGTGTTAAAGCCGATACTTCGCCACACAGCCACGATCGACACCGAGACCAGCGCCCAGTTCGGGTC
>JAEZLU010000049.1 GCA_023415075.1 Bacillota bacterium | reverse complement strand
CAACCGATGGTGGCGATGCCGGCCCGCGAACCGCAACAGCACGTGACGGCCCAGCCGGTGCAATTCGCCCCGCTCAAACCGGCGATGATGCCGCTGGGAGATACCAATATCGGCCTGATTCTCGATGTGCCGATGCAGGTGACGGTGGAACTCGGCCGGACCCGCAAGCTGATCCGCGAGATTCTGGAGCTTGGTCCCGGCTCGATCATCGAGCTGGATAAGTTGGCCGGCGAACCGGTGGATATCTTGGTCAACGGCAAGCAGATCGCCAAGGGCGAGGTTGTGGTAATTGACGAGAACTTTGGTGTGCGGATCACCGAGATTGTCGGTCAGCTTGATCGCAACTCTTTACAGTAACTTGATCAAATCTTTAGACGGGGGAGTAGAAAATGGCTATTAAGGTTTTGATTGTCGATGACGCAGCATTTATGAGGATGATGATCAAGGATATTTTGTCAAAGAACGGCTTTGAGGTCGTCGGCGAGGCCGAGAACGGCGCCAAGGCTGTCGAGAAGTGGACAGAGCTGCGTCCCGACCTTACGACTATGGATATTACGATGCCGGAGATGGACGGCATAACGGCCGTCAAACATATCAAGAAGCTCGATCCTGCGGCCAAGGTTATCATGTGCAGCGCCATGGGCCAGCAGGCGATGGTTATCGAAGCCATTCAGTCCGGCGCCCGTGATTTCATCGTCAAGCCTTTCCAGCCGGACCGGGTGCTTGAAGCGATCCGCAAAGCCGTCGGTTGATATGAACACACCCCGTATGTGCCAGGTGCTGCTGCTGACTGCCCTATTGGTTATCGCCGGCGCCGATCTGGCGTGGGCTGCCGGCCAGGGCGGCGAATATCTGACTTATCAGGAGCCAAAACCGGCTGAAACTTCCTGGCTTTCGACCATCGCCTATGTCGTTTCCCTCCTGGTCACTTTTGTGGTGGTTATCGGCCTGGCATATTTAACATCGCGCTTTGTGGGCCAGAAGATGGGACGCTACGGCGTCAGCGGCGAGCACAAGGTCGTTGTCTCCTTGCCCCTCGGCGCCAGCCGCGGGGTTTATGTGGTAGAAGTAGCCGGCCGCTTTTTGGTGCTGGGGGTTACCGACAATAACGTGAATTTGCTTGCCGAGATTACCGATCCGGCGGAGCTCGAAAGGCTGCGGACAACCGTGCCGGGCGACCGGCCCCGCCAGTTCGACGATGTTTTTCAAAGACACCTTGCTTCTTTGCAGCAGATGTCGCAGAAGTTTCCGGCTGTATTCGGTCATTACAACCGGACCGAGCAGGAAAAAGACCGGGAGAAGAGGTAAAGAGGCGTGGTGCAGGCAAGGTTTTTTCTGGGGTTAGCGGTTGTTGCCGGCCTGCTCGTTCCCGGCGTGGCCCAGGCGGCTCCGCTCGTACCGGTGCCGAACATCAATATAGGCGTCGAGGCAGCGAATAATCCCCGCGATGTTGCTTTGAGCCTGCAGGTTTTATTAGGCTTGACTGTGCTTACTTTGGCACCGTCAATTTTAATAATGATGACTTCTTTCACGCGGATAATCGTGGTGCTGTCGTTCATAAGGAGCGCCCTGGCCACGCAGCAGATGCCGCCGAACCAGGTGCTGGTCGGCCTGGCGCTGTTTCTGACTTTCTTCACGATGTCGCCGTCCTTCGGCGACGTGAACAAAAACGCCCTCCAGCCGTATCTGGCGGGCCGGATTACCCAGGATGCGGCGATGACCGAGGCGATGAAGCCGATGCGGGAGTTTATGTTCAAACAGACCAGGGAGAACGACCTGGCGCTGTTTGTAAATCTGTCGGAGTCGCAGCGGCCCAATTCGCCTGACGATGTGGCGACGACTACGCTTATTCCCGCTTTTGTTATCAGTGAGCTGAAAACCGCTTTCCAGATCGGCTTTCTGATATATATCCCCTTCATCGTCATCGATATGGTCGTGGCCAGCACGCTAATGTCGATGGGGATGATGATGGTGCCGCCATCAATGATTTCGTTGCCATTCAAGATTCTGCTGTTTATCCTGGTGGACGGCTGGCATCTTTTGATCCGCTCACTGATCGCCAGTTTCAATTAGGGGGGCCGGGGTATGACTAGCGATTTGGCTATCCAGATTGGCCGCGACGCGCTGTTCATGGTTATGCTGATCTCGGCGCCTATGCTGGGACTGGGTCTTCTGGTAGGTATAGTTGTGAGTATTTTCCAGGCGATTACTCAGATCCAGGAGCAGACGCTGAGTTTTATTCCCAAGATTATCGCCGTGTTTGTCGGTGTGCTGATTTTCGGACCATGGATGCTGGCGATCATGGTCGATTTTACGCGTGAGATTTTTCTGCGGCTGCCGCAGATGATCCATTAGCCGGAGGCGACCGGTGGATATTTTGTCGGTGCTGCTCGGCCAGACGGCGTTGTTTATTCTGGTTTTCGCCCGCATCAGCGGTATTTTTATCGCCCTGCCGTTTTTCGGCAGCCGCAATATTCCTGTGTACGCAAAAGCCGGCTTATCGCTTTTGCTCGCTTATATCATTTTCCCGTTGATTTATTCGACACAGGTGATTATCCCCACCGATTTTCTGCCGTACGCCGCCCTTGTTGCCAGCGAGATCCTTCTCGGACTTATTTTCGGTTTTGTCGGCTCGCTTATCATGCAGGCCATCCAGATGGCCGGCCATGTCCTCGATATGCAGATCGGTTTCGGCATTGTCAACATTTTCGATCCCCAGTTCGGCCAACAGGTGCCCCTGCTGGGCAACTTCAAATATATTCTGGCGCTGATGCTCCTCTTGGCCACCAATGGCCATCACGTGATGCTTACCGCCATCGCCGCCAGTTTCAAGCTGGTGCCGGTAACCGGCGTGGTCTTTCCGACTTCGCTGGCCGCCTTCATCGTCGACCTGGTTAACGGCGCTTTCATAATCGGCTTCAAGATAACGGTGCCTGTTATCATGGCGCTGCTCCTGGCTGACGTGGCTATGGGCATCCTGGCCAGGATGATGCCGCAGATGAATATTTTCGTCATCGGCGTGCCGGCGAAGATCATTATCGGCATTTTCACGCTGAGTATGGCGATCCCCTTTTACGTAGCTTTCGTCGAGGTGGGGTTCAATGGTATGTACCAGGATTTATACCGCCTCCTGTCCCTCCTCCGCTGAGGATGCCGACCGCATCCGGCGGCTGACCGTCTTCGACCTGCAGCTTTTCGCCCAGGAGAAGACGGAAGAGGCCACCCCCAAGCGCAAGGAGGAGGCCCGCAAAAAGGGCCAGGTGGCCAAGAGTATCGAGATAAATACCGCTTTCATCATTTTGGCGGCGTTTTTTGCCCTCAAATTGGTGGGGCCGTACATATATTCCGAGCTGACAGCGTTTATGCGTTTCATGTTCAGCCATTTTTCGACCGCCGATTTGACCATCAACGATATTTATATCCTGACAGCCAATTTCGGACTGGTTTTCCTGAAGACCGCCCTGCCGGTCATGGTGGTGATCGCCGTGATATCGGTGGCCGCCAATCTTCTGCAGGTGGGTGTGTTGTTTTCCTTCGAGCCGCTCATGCCGCAGCTCAACCGGATCAACCCGATAAGCGGCTTTCAGCGCTTGTTTTCGCTCCGCTCGCTGGTCGAGCTGGTAAAATCGCTGTGCAAGATTGCCATTATCGGCTACTTCATTTACCGCTTCATTTCCCATGAGATTTTCCAGCTGCCGGCGCTCATCGGCGTCGACCTGACCGAGTCGCTCCGCTACTCGTCAGGGCTTATCGTCGATCTGGCCCTGGAGATCGGCGGGGTCATCCTGGTGCTGGCGGCCCTCGATTATTCTTACCAGTGGTGGGAACATACCAAGAACCTCAGGATGTCCAAGGAAGAAGTGAAGGAAGAGTACAAGCAGACCGAGGGCAATCCCCAGATCAAGTCCAAAATCAAGGAGCGCCAGCGGGCCATGGCTATGCGGCGGATGATGCAGGAGGTCCCGAAGGCTACGGCCATCGTCACCAACCCGACCCACTTCGCGGTTGCCATCCGCTACGATAAGACAATGGCGGCGCCCGAGGTGGTGGCCAAGGGCCAGGATTTCCTGGCTGAGCGCATTAAGCAGGTAGCCAGGGAAAACCGGGTGGCCATCGTCGAGAATAAGCCGCTGGCCCGCACTTTGTACGCCATGGTCGAGGTCGGCTCGGCCATCCCGCCCGAGCTTTACCAGGCGGTGGCCGAGGTGCTGGCATACGTATTCCGCCTGAAACGGCGACTGTCCTGACGGGCGGCCGGCCGAACATAGAAGGAGCTGGACAATTTGGCGTCACCAACTTCATCCCCGTTTGCCGCCGTATTAAAATATAGCGATATCTTCATCGCCGTGGCTGTCGTGACTATCGTGGTGATGATGATTATTCCCGTCCCGCCGTTTCTGCTGGACTTGTTGTTGACCCTGAATATCAGCCTGGCCCTGACTATCGTCATGGTGGCCATTTATAATATCGAGCCGCTGCAGTTGTCGGTTTTCCCGTCGCTTCTCTTGGTGACGACGCTTTTCCGCCTGTCGCTGAACGTGTCGTCCACCCGCCTGATTCTTCTCGATGGTTACGCCGGCGACGTCATTCTGGCGTTCGGCAATTTTGTCGTCGGCGGCAACGCCCTGGTCGGCTTTATCGTTTTCGTAATTTTGATCATCATCCAGTTCATCGTCATCACCCGCGGCGCCGAAAGGGTGGCCGAGGTGGCGGCCCGCTTCACGCTGGATGCGATGCCCGGCAAGCAGATGAGCATCGACGCCGACCTTAACGCCGGCCTGATTACCGACGCCGAGGCCCGCCAGCGCCGCCGCAATATCCAGCGCGAGGCCGATTTCTACGGGGCGATGGACGGTGCCTCGAAGTTCGTTAAAGGCGACGCAATCGCCGCTATTATTATTATCATCATCAATATCGTCGGCGGCTTCGTCGTCGGCATGGTCCAGCGCAACATGGACGTCGTCCAGGCGCTGTCAACCTATACGCTGCTTACCGTGGGCGAGGGTCTGGTCAACCAGATCCCGGCCCTCCTGATTTCAACCGCCACCGGTATCGTGGTTACCAGAGCGGCTTCCGACAGCAACCTGGGCCAGGATATCGTCGGCCAGCTGTTAACAAATCCGCGGGTGTTCATGATTATCGCCTGCGTCCTGGCCGGCCTCGGTCTGGTGCCCGGCCTGCCCGGCATCCCGTTCTTTGTGCTGGCGATTCTCGCCGGCACCGTCGCTTATATGCTCAGACGGACAGCCAAGGTGGACGAGGAGTCCGAGGTTTCCCGCCAGGAGGCGAAGGAGATCGAGGAGGTCCGCAAGCCGGAGAATGTGGTGGGGCTGCTGGCGGTCGATCCGATGGAGCTGGAGATCGGCTACAGCCTGATCCCGCTGGTGGACGCCAGCCAGGGCGGCGATCTTCTGGACCGGATCGTCATGATCCGCCGCCAGTGCGCCCTCGAACTCGGTCTGGTGGTGCCGACCATCCGCATCCGCGACAATATTCAGCTGAAGCCGAACGCGTATGTCATCAAACTGCGCGGGGTGGAGGTGGCCAAGGGCGATCTGCTCCTAGACCACAACATGGCAATGAATCCGGGCACGGTTTCCGAGGAGATCAGCGGCATCGAGACATTCGAGCCGGCCTTCGGCTTGCCGGCCCTCTGGATACAGGAGGCCGACCGCGAACGGGCCGAGTTGGCCGGTTACACGGTGGTCGATCCGGTTTCGGTGCTGGCGACCCATCTTACCGAGGTTATCAAGGCCCACGCCGCCGAGATTATCGGCCGCCAGGAGGTCCAGACACTCGTCGATTCGGTCAAGCAGAGCAACCCGGCAGTCGTCGAGGAGCTTGTGCCCAATCTCCTGTCGCTCGGCGATATCCAGAAGGTTCTGGCCAATCTCCTGCGCGAGCGGGTGTCGGTCCGCGACCTGGTAACTGTCATGGAAACGTTGGCCGACTACGCGCCGATCACCAAGGATACCGAGGTGCTGGCCGAGTATGTTCGCCACGCCCTGGCCCGCCAGATTTCCCGCCAGTATATTTATAACAACGTGCTGGCCTGCCTGACTGTAGATCCCCAGTTGGAGAACACGATAAGCGGGGCGGTGCAGCGCACCGAGCAGGGGTCGTATGTGGCCCTCGATCCGCAGACCATCCAGGCTATCGTGGCCAGCCTTACCAACGAGTTGCCCAAATTGACCGGCATCGGCTATCAGCCTGTTGTGCTGACAAGCCCGGCCGTCCGGCTGTATTTCCGCAAGGTCACCGAACGGGTGGCCCCGAATTTGATCGTGCTTTCGTATGCCGAACTCGATCCGAAAATTGAAGTACAAGCCTTTGGGATGGTGAAGATTTAATTGAAAGTCAAGGTTTTTACCGCCAACAACATGCAGGATGCCATGGCCCAGGTGAAAGCAGACCTGGGGCGCGATGCCGTCATTCTCCATACCAGGCGTTTCCGTAAAGGCGGTTTTCTCGGTTTTTTCGGCCACGAGGTGGTTGAGGTTATGGCTGCCCTGGATACGCCGCCGCCACCACCACCGGTGCCTGAGAAGCTGGTGCCGGCTATGGTGATGACTACCCCCCGGCCAAGCGAGGACGATGCCAAGGTTACCGCCCTCCAGCTCGAGATGGCCAATATGCGCAAGATGATCGAGCAGGTGCTGACCAAGATGCCCCGTCAGGAGAAGCAGCATTCGCCGCTATACGATTTGCTGATTAAAAACGACATCGATGCCGCCATCGCCGAGAATCTGGTGCAGGGACTTCCGGAGGAAGGACCGCTGGCCGGCAGCAATCCGGCACTTGTCCGCCAGCTTTTGCTTGAGCGGATCACGAATTATTTGAACAGGGTGGAGGGCATCTCCCTGCCGGAGACCGGCTGTAAGGTGGTGGCTTTCATCGGCCCGACCGGGGTCGGCAAAACGACGACAATCGCAAAGCTGGCCGCCAGTTTTGCCCTGACCCAGGGCTATAAAATCGCCGTGGTCACCGCCGATACTTATCGTATTTCCGCGGTGGAGCAGCTCAAAACTTATGCCGATATCATCGATGTGCCCATCGATATCGTCTATACACCTGACGAGATGAAGGCTTCGCTGTACCGCCACCGTGACAAAAGGCTGGTGCTTGTCGACACTGCCGGCCGCAGCCCGCGCAATCAGTACCAACTGGCCGAATTGCAGGCTCTTTTGGCGGTCGACCCCTATATCGAAACCCACCTGGTGCTGAGTACGACGACCAAGTATTCCGACGCCCTCGATGCCGTGACCCGCTTTTCGGTGTGTTCGCCGCAGAAGTTTTTGTTCACGAAAATCGACGAGGCTACCAATCTCGGCACCTTGTTCAATTTGCTGTACCAGTTCCCGACCACCTTGTCGTATATTACAACCGGCCAGAGTGTGCCCGACGATATCGAGCTCACTAATCCCGGCAAGCTGGCCAGCATGGTTTTGAGGGACTGACATGGGCGATCAAGCGGAGAAATTGCGCCAGATGGCCCGCGGTCTCTACGGCCAGGCCCCCAACCCGGCAATCAAGCAGCCCGAAACCCGCGCCAGGGTTATCACGGTAACCAGTGGCAAGGGGGGCGTGGGCAAGACCAATCTGACAGTCAACCTGGCGCTGGCGCTGGCCGCTCTCGGCCAGAAGGTGCTGGTGATCGACGCCGATCTGGGGCTGGCCAATGTCGAGTTCGTGCTCGGCACTTCGCCGCAGTACAATATGCTGAGCCTGCTCGACAACGGCCTAAAGATCAACGACGTGGTGACTGACGGCCCCCGCGGCATAAAGTTTATGTCCGGCGGTTCGGGCATCTATCAGATGGCCAATCTGAGCGACGCCCAGATCCAGAAGATTATCAACCAGGTGGTTTTGTTCGACCGCTGGGCCAATATCATTCTCATTGACACCGGCGCCGGCCTCCACCGCAGTGTACTGAACTTCGTGCTGGCGGCCGACGAGGTTATCGTTATAACTACCCCCGAACCTACGGCCATCGCCGACGCCTACGCGATCATGAAGGCTTATGCCGCCTACCACGGCCGCTCGCCCTTGAAGCTGGTGGTCAACCGGGTGATGGCGATGGATGAGGGCCAGTCGGTGGTCGATAAGCTGTCGAAGGTTGCCCTGCGGTTTCTCGGTTTGTCGCTCACCAGTCTCGGTTTCGTGTATGAGGATCAAAATATCGTGCGGGCGGTGAAGAGCCAGGTTCCCCTGCTTGTAGCCCATCCGGACAGTATTTCCGCCCGCTGCATTGAGCATATCGCCGGCCGCCTGCTTTACGGCAAGGATACCAGCCAGCCGACCGGCATCAAGGGTTTCTTCAGCAAGTTTCTTGATATGATGCGCTAGTTTTCGCTGAATCGTCTCGGCTATTGGAGGTAATTTTTATTAATCCAGGGTTGTCTGTCAATCAACGCGTGGAAGTGATGTTTTCCAATGGCCCCCAGGCGAAACGCTACTCCAGCCGGGTTGAGGAATTGACTGATAAGTATCTGCTGCTGGCTATGCCTATGAGCAAGGGATTACCCGTCCTGCCGCCACCGGCGACCGTGTTTTACGGCCGCACGCTGATTGCCGGCACGGTCTGGCTGTTCGCCAGCAAGTTTCTCGATAAGCGACTGCAGCCTTTGCCTGTATGGATAAGTTCCCAGCCGTACGATTTCAAGAAAATCCAGCAGCGGGCCTTTGTCCGCCTGGAAACGGCCCTGCCGGTGAAGCTCAGGCTGCCTGACGCCGCCGAGGACGCGCCGCCGGTGGCCGCCACTATGAGGAATATCAGCGGCGGCGGCCTGCAGCTTGCCACAAAGGAGCCGCTGCCGGCGGGAACGGTTGTAAAGGTCGAGTTCGCTATGGGGGAGTTTAAGGATTTTACCGGCTCAGCCCAGGTCGTTCGGGCTGAATATGACAGTTTTAGAAAAATATGTTGCCTTGGCTTAAAATTTGTCGATCTTTCGGAAAGGGAGAGAGACAAAATAATCAAATATATATTTAAGAAGCACCTTGAACGCAGACAGAAAGGGTTAGGATTATAGATGAACGCAAATTCGGCCATCAAGGTACTTGTTGTCGACGATTCAGCTTTTATGCGCAAGATCTTGTCCGATCTGTTCGCCGCCGAGGCCGATTTCGAGGT
>JAEZLU010000016.1 GCA_023415075.1 Bacillota bacterium | reverse complement strand
TCGGGCACGCCTTCGCCGAGGACGATGTCGGTGCCGCGGCCGGCCATATTGGTGGCGATGGTGACGGCGTTCTTCTGTCCGGCCTGGGCGACGATCTGGGCTTCCATCTCGTGGAACTTGGCGTTGAGGACATTATGGACGATGCCCTGGCGCTTGAGGTAGTCACTGAGTTCCTCCGACTGGGCGATCGAGGTTGTGCCGACAAGAATTGGCTGGCCTTTACCGTGGCGCTCGGTGATGTCGGCGACGACGGCCTTGTATTTGGCCCGCTTGGTCTTGTAGATGACGTCAGGCAGGTCTTCGCGGATCATGTCTTTATGGGTGGGGATGACAAGGACGTCGAGACCGTAGATTTTACGGAATTCTTCTTCTTCGGTCTTGGCGGTGCCGGTCATGCCGGCCAGTTTTTTGTACATGCGGAAGTAGTTCTGGAAGGTGATCGAGGCCAGCGTCTGGCTCTCGCGCTCAATCTTGACGCCTTCTTTGGCTTCGATGGCCTGGTGGAGGCCGTCGGAGTAGCGGCGGCCGAACATCAGGCGGCCGGTGAACTCGTCGACGATAATTACTTCGCCTTCCTTGACGACATAGTCACGGTCGCGTTTCATGAGGGCATGGGCTTTCAGGGCCTGGTTGAAGTGGTGCGAGAGCTGCATGTTCTCGTTTTCATAGAGGTTCTTGACGCCGAGGGCCTTTTCGGCTTTGGCGATGCCGCTCTCGGTAGGGGCGACGGTGTGGGCCTTCTCGTCGACGGTGAAGTCTTCGCCTTCTTTGAGGCGGGGCACTACCTTAGCCAGTACGTAGTATAGGTCGGTGGATTTTTCCCCCGGCCCGGAGATGATGAGCGGCGTACGGGCTTCATCGACCAGGATGGAGTCGACCTCGTCGACAATGGAGTAGTTAAGCGGCCGCTGGACCATCTGGTCGAAGTGGATGACCATGTTGTCGCGCAGGTAATCGAAGCCGAATTCGTTGTTGGTGCCGTAGGTGACGTCGGCGGCGTAGGCGGCCTTGCGCTCCTCGAAGTCCAGACCGTGGACGATGAGGCCGACGGAGAGACCGAGGAATTTGTATACTTTGCCCATCCATTCGCTATCGCGGCGGGCCAGATAGTCGTTGACGGTGACGACATGGACGCCTTTGCCGGTGAGGGCGTTGAGGTAGACGGGCAGGGTGGCGACGAGGGTTTTGCCTTCACCGGTTTTCATCTCGGCAATGTTGCCGGCGTGAAGGGTGATGCCGCCTAACAGCTGGACGTCGAAGTGGCGCATGCCGGTAGTCCGGCGGGAGGCCTCGCGGACTACGGCGAAGGCTTCGGGCAGCAGGCTGTCAAGGTCTTCGCCCTGGTGGAGACGAACCTTGAATTCGGCCGTTTTGGCGGCCAGCGAAGTGTCGCTGAGTTTTTCTATGGAGGGCTCGAGGTCGTTGATGGCCTCGACATATTTCATCATTTTCTTGATTTCCCGCTCGTTATCGTCGCCGAGCAGGCTTTTGAGAAACTTAAGCAACCTGTATCATCTCCTTTACGTGAAGCAGCCCGGAAGCCCTTTGAGCATGGCCGGGTCGGGCGGGGCCGCATCTTTCGCTCTTATGCCTATTTTAAAATTTTATCAGAATCTCCCCGATAAGTCAAAAACGACCAGCGTGGCCGGGCGCCGCGGGCCGAGCGGCGGACAAGGCCGGCCGGCCGGCGAAATCGGGAGTCTTCCTATTATTATGCTTTTGGGCCGTTTGTATGCCCAGGCATCGGCAGGCCGGGCCCGGAAGAAAAACGTTGACATAAATTGTTTAAAAATGGGAAGTATGCAGGAAATGTTTTTTTGTTGCAGAAAGAATCTCTAAGTGCTTATGAAACCCCATTCAGGCCGCTTTTGCAGCGCATAGATCCGACCCGGATTCCATATTGGCAAGGCTGACATCGTAACGGGGTGATAGAATGCTTGCTATCGATTCGGCGAAGTCTTTGACAAGGCGGGGCACGGGTAGAAATAACGAATGTTTAAGCCGCGAGCCGACCGCGGCCAGCCCTATCCTCGGCCTCATATGCGGCAGCGGTGTCCCGCAGACCGCCGACGGCGAGAAGCGGGCGAGAACCCTTAGAGACGCCGATCGGGTCTACCGCCTGATCGTCGAGGAAATGCAGGAGGGCTGCGCGACGTTGGACAGCGACGGCCGGGTACTGTTCTGCAACCGCAGTTTCGCCACCATTCTCAAAAAGGGGCGGGACGAGCTGCTGGGAGCAGCGGTGGCCGATATGTTCCGCAGTCCGGGACGGCTGACGCTGGCGGACTTTCTGCTGGCAGGTCCGGGCGGCCGCAAAGGGGAATTCCGGCTGAAAGCCGGCAATTTCTCCGTGCCGGTCCTGGTTTCTGCCAATAACGTGATGACCGACGACGAGCAGTTCACCTGCCTGATCGTGACCGATCTGAGCGAGCAGCGGCGCAGCCAGAAGCAGAACGAGCTGATACTGGCGCAGGCGGCGGACGCGATAATCGCCTGCGACAACCGCGGCCGCATCGTCAGGGCCAATCCGGCGGCGGCGGCTCTCTTGGGCAGCGATCTGACGGGACGGGATTTCCACGAGGCCGTGCCGCTTACCAATGAGGCGGACGGCGGGCGGGTGCGGCTGTTGGCCGCCGATTTCGGACCGATTGTCCGCCAGGAGGTACTGTACCGCCAGGCCGACGGCGAAGAGCTCAGCCTGCTGCTGAGCGCCAGCCGGTTGCGGGGCGAGGCCGATCAGGAGCCGTTCGGCTATATGGTTTCGCTGACCAACATAACCGAGATCCGCCGCTTCACCCGCGAGATGATGAAGCTGGACAAACTGAGCCTCATCGGCGAGATGGCGGCCGGCATCGGCCACGAGGTCCGTAACCCGCTGACGACGGTGCGCGGCTATTTGCAGCGCTTTTCCCGCAGCCCGGATATGGAAGCGCACCGGGAGTCGCTGGCGGTGATGATCGAGGAGCTGGACCGGGCCAACGCCATCATCAGCGAGTTTTTGTCGCTGGCCAAAAATCGGGCGGCCAGACTGACGGCAACCGATCTCAACCAGGTTATTCGCAATATGTTTCCGCTGCTGCAAGCCGACGCCTTCCGGCGGGGCTGCGGCATCGAGCTGGAGCTTGGCGATATCCCGCGGGTACCGGCAGATGAGAAGGAGATCCGCCAGTGCCTTTTAAATCTGGTGGGCAACGGTCTGGACGCCATGCCGGCGGGCGGACGGGTGACGATCATCACTGCCCGGGCCGGCAGCCGCGTTTTCCTTACGGTGAAAGACGAGGGTCCCGGAATACCGGCGGCGGTGCGGGAGAAGCTCGGTACGCCGTTTTTTACGACTAAGGAGAACGGCACCGGCCTGGGGCTGCCGGTATGCTACCGCATCGCCCAGCGGCACCAGGCGACGCTCGAATTGGAAACCGGGGCCCTGGGTACGGCCTTCCACTTTATTTTCAGCATTTAGGAGAAAAACCAAGCGGCTAACCGGCCTCCAAGCCGGCTGGCCTTTTGCTTTTTCCGGGTATATTTTACCGCCGGCCGGGGAAGACTGTAGTGTAATGTTTTTTATCACGGACGGGAGGCTGCAGATATGACGCTCAGCGCGCTGGATGTCGCCGGCCAGATCGCCGATATGAAGGATGTGGATTATAAGAATACGCTGGCGGTGGCCGTGCTGGTGGAGCTGCTCATCGAGAAGGGGCTTTTTAGCCGCCAGGAGTTTGCCGCCAAAGGGCGGGAGCTGGAGCAGGCGACGCTGGCCGAGATCATCGCCAGCCGTCGGGCCAAGGCGGTTTCGGCAACCAAATGAGAAAAACCGGAGCGCATGCTCCGGTTCTTGTGTTTGTAGACAAATGGTGGCCAAAAACGGCGGCGGGAGAAATTCAGACGCGCGGCGAAATTACGGTCACACGCGTCCTAGGCTCGCGCCAACTCCCACCGCGCCCTCGTCAACAGACTCCTGACTGATG
>JAEZLU010000007.1 GCA_023415075.1 Bacillota bacterium | reverse complement strand
ACCGTCATCTTGGCAATGGCTTCGGTGCCAAGATCGGCATAGGCCACGACCTCGTACTTTTTGACGGCCTTGGCGATAAGGGCGGCCGCGCCGCCGGTGGCGGCAAAGTAGACGGCGCCGTGCTTCTTCATGGCGTCGACGACTTCGGCCGAGCGGTAGCCTTTGCCGATCATCCCGCGGAGACCCACGGCCAACAGGCGGGGGGTGTAGGCGTCCATGCGGCCGCTGGTGGTCGGGCCGGCGGCGCCGATCGGCTGTCCGGGCTTGGCCGGGCTGGGACCGACGTAGTAGACGACCTGGTCTTTGATATCGACCGGCAGCTCCTGGCCGCGGTCGAGGGCGTCGACCAGCCGCTTATGGGCGGCGTCGCGGGCGGTGTAGATGATGCCGGTGATGAGGACGCTGTCGCCGGCCTTGAGCTTGCGGGCGAAGTCCTCGGTAAGCGGGGTATTTATCCTGATAGGCTGGGCCATTTTTTCTCCCCCTACAGCTCGATTTCCGCATGCCTGGTGGCATGGCAGTTGATGTTGATTGCCGCGGCCGTACCGGCGATATGGGCCGGGAAGTGCTCGATATTCACGGCCAGGGCGGTTACGATGCCGCCCAGCCCCTGGGGCCCGACGCCGGTCTTGTTGACAAGCTCGAGGATTTCGCCTTCGAGCTTGGCGTATTCGGGGTCTGGGTTGCGGACGGTGATCGGCCGGGTGAGGGCTTTTTTGGCCAGCAGGGCCGCTTTTTCCATGGTACCGCCTACGCCGATGCCGATGACGATGGGCGGGCAGGGGTTGGAACCGGCGGCGCTGACGGTGTCGACGACGAATTTTTTCAGGCCGGGAACGCCGGCGGCCGGCGGAAACATCTTGAGGGCACTCATGTTTTCACTGCCGAAGCCCTTGGGGGCGAGGGTTATTTTGACTTTGTCGCCGGGAACGATGGCCAGGTGGAGGACAGCCGGGGTGTTGTCGCCGGTGTTTTTGCGGACGAACAGCGGGTCGGCGACGACCGATTTGCGTAGGTAGCCTTCGGTGTAGCCCTTGGCGACGCCGGCGTTAACGGCGGCGTTCAGGTCGCCGCCGGCGAAATGGACGTCCTGGCCGATCTCCATGAAGATGACGGCCATGCCGGTGTCCTGGCAGATGGGCATGTTTTCGGCGCGGGCGATACCGGCGTTGTCGACAAGCTGGGCGAAGATTTCCCGGCCGAGGGGCGACTGCTCGTTCTTGCAGCCGGCCTCGAGGGCGGCGAAGATGTCTTCGCCGAGATAGTAGTTGGCGTCGACGGCCAGTTTGGCCACCGCTTCGGTTATCTGACTTACATCGATGGTGCGCATGGGTCTCCTCCTAGCGTTTGATACGGGCAGCAGCCTTAGCCCGGACTTCTTCGGGGTCGACTTTTATCCGGGCGACGCCGGTCTCGATGGCAACTTTGGCGACGGCGGCCGCCACCGCCGGGGCAACCCGCGGGTCGAAAGCGTCGACGAGAACAAAGTCTTCCCGCAGTTCGGCCGGGGGAACAAGGTCGGCGATAGCGTAGGCGGCGGCCAGTTTCATTTCCTCGTTGATCTGGCGGGCCCTAACGTCGAGAGCTCCCCGGAAGACGCCGGGGAAAACGGTGACATTGTTGACCTGGTTGGGCGCATCCGACCGGCCAGTGCCGGCAACGGCAGCGCCGGCGGCCTTGGCGTCTTCGTAGGTGGTTTCAGGCACCGGGTTGGCCATAGCGAAGACGATCGACCCTTTGGCCATGCTGCTGATGATTTCCTTGGTGAACAGGCCGGGGCCGGAAACGCCGATGAGGACGTCGGCGCCCTTGGCCAAGTCGGCCAGTTTGCCTTGTTGTTTTTCTTTGTTGGTGTTCTTGGCTAAAGCGTCCTGGATGCGGTTAAGGCCGGGCATGCCGTCGTAGAGGGCGCCGTTTAGGTCGACCATGACAAGGTTTTGGGCGCCGGCGTTGACGATAAGGCGGCCGATGGCCGTGCCGGCGGCACCGGCGCCGTTGACGACGATGCGGGCGGTCTTGATGTCTTTTTTGACGAAGCGCAGGGCGCCGATGAGGGCCGACAGGGCGGCGATGGCCGTGCCGTGCTGGTCGTCGTGGAATACGGGGATATCCATGATTTCTTTAAGCCTGTCTTCGATATCATAGCATTTGGGGGAGGAAAGATCTTCGAGGTTGATGCCGGCGAAGGTCGGCTGGAGAAGGCGGACGGTTTCGATGATTTTGTCCGGGTCCTTGGTGTCGAGGCAGATGGGTATGGCGTCAACATCACCGAAGACCTTGAACAGGATTGATTTGCCTTCCATGACCGGGATGGCGGCTTCCGGACCGATGTCACCGAGTCCGAGGACGCGGGTGCCGTCGGTCACTACGGCCACCATGTTGCCGCGACAGGTCAGCTCGAGGGAAAGGTCCTTGTTCAGTTTGATGTCCTTGCAGGGCTCGGCAACGCCCGGTGTATAGAGGATACTGAGGTCTTGCCGGTTTTTCAGGGGCACCTTGCCCACCGTCGTCAGGATACCCTGGTTTTCCCGCCGGATTTTGAGCGCTTCTTCCCGGATGTTCACTTTCCTGTCCCCCTTTTTTTATTGCTCCGGCCGGGTCCGCCTGGGGGCCGGCCGCATTTCCAGCATGGACAATTATATTATAGGCCCAGGTACCATTTTCCAATAGCCTTGTTTGCGGCCGCCGGCGCCCGGACCGCAGCGGCCCCTTATGTCGCCCACGCAAATATATTGACCGTTTGGGAATGATTATGATATTTTATAGCTGTGCCCCGGCTGTGCGAACAACCGCCGCTGTCCGGAGAGCATGGCCGGAGGAGGAATAACAATGGGCAATATGACGCCGATCCATCTCGATAATTACAAACCGCTCCGCGAGGTGGTTTTCGACGCGCTGCGCAGCGCTATCACCAGCGGTCTTTTGCAGCCGGGCGAACGGCTGATGGAAAACCAGCTGGCGGAACAGCTCAGGGTCAGCCGCACGCCGGTGCGCGAGGCCATCCGCAAACTGGAACAGGAAGGCTTCGTAGTCATGGCGCCCCGGCGGGGCACCTATGTCGCCGATCTTTCCATCCGCGACATCAACGAGGCCTTCGAAATCCGCACCGCTCTCGAGGTGCTGGCTGCCGGTCTGGCGGCCGAGCGTATCCGCGAGGAGGACCTGGAGGAGCTGGAAAGGCTGCTGGTGCTGATCGGCGAGCTGATCGAGCAGGCCGACACCACCAGGATTGTCGAAGCCGACTGTCGCTTCCACGATATTTTGTACGGGGCGACCAATAATAAAACGCTGGCGTCGATCATCAGCAATCTGCGCGAAAAGTTCACCGTTTTCCGGACGATCTCCTACGGATATCCCGGCCGGGCCAAGCGCTCGCTGGAAGAGCACCGCCGCCTGGTGGAGGCGCTGGCCCAGCGCAACAGCACGCTGGCCCAGCAGTTGGCCCGCAAGCATATGGAAAACGCCGAGCAGACGCTGCTGCAGCATATGAACGAGCAGCACCGCAACCAGGGAAGGGAATAGAGGTATATTAGGGCCTCCGCCGTCACCGGCGGAGGCTTTTTATGTTTTAAATATTATCGGCTGTAGCAAGGAATATTAGGCCTTCAACGAACTTGCGGACGTTTATCTTGCCGTGGTAAGGCGTTTTATTCTGGACAAAGTTCATTTCCTGGCGGACTTCGGAAAAGTCGAACAGGGCGGTGCTGTATGTCTGGAAGCGGTCGTTGTGGTAGTCCTCGATACCCATGTTGGCCAGGTTCTGCAGGGCTTTGGCGATAGCCCGCCGGACCCGCTGCTCGATGGTTTTGGTGTCCTGGCCGGCGTCACGGGCCATCTGCTGGTAGATTCCGTTGAGCTGGTAGGGCGAATCGTCGGTCAGCCGGCTGCTGTCGGCCAGTAGCTTGGTCATCTGGAAAATGCTCTTAGCCCCAACCTCCCCGAGGATGCCGAGGTCGGAGAAGACCTTGTAGATAACGGTCTTCGGCCTGTCTCGTTCGGCCGCCGGCGTCGGGACGACCGGCGCGGCGTACTGGGCCGTGGTTTGCGATATCAGCGACATGGCCTTTTTGAGGCTGCGGCTTTCTTTGACTTTGTTGATAACCGTCGTTATTTCCAGAACGTTGACCGGTTTATGGATATAAAACTCGATGCCGTGCTGGTAGGCCTGGGTTATCAGCGGCTGGCTGCGGGACTCGGAAATCATTATGAACGAGCTGGGGCAGGTCCGCCGGCGGAGTTTTTCGATGAGTTCGACCCCATCCTGGCCGGGCAGCAGCAGGTCGACAATGGCGATGTCCGGTCGGCTCTCGGCGATGATCTTTTCGGCCTCGAGGCCGTCAGCGCTTTCGCCGATCACAATCCCCAGGCCGTGCTGCTCGATGATGTTGCGGATAATCCTGCGGACACTGACGTCGTCATCGATTATAACGAAACGGGCGGACATTGACTACCCCCTCTCCCCTGGCCTATTCGTCAGGCAAAGTTATCTTGTCGGCCGGCAGGGTTACTATGAAGCGCGTGGGCTGGCCGCTTTCAACGGCGACCGACCCTGACAGCATTTCGCTTAAGTTTTTTACGTGCGACAGGCCGAGGCCGGTGGACATCTTGCCGGTATGGGGACAAAATTTGGTGGAATAGCCTACCTGGAACAGGAGGTCGGCGTCCTCCGGCTTGGTGCCGCACCCGTTATCTTCCACAACGAAGACGATATCCCCTGCCGACACTTTTTCGCCGACGAGGATATTGCCGCTGTCGCCGCAGGCCTCAATAGCGTTGATGATGAGGTTGTCGAGAATTGATACGATGGCGTAATGCCGGTCGGTGATGAAATCAGTCTCGTATTTGAATTCGAGGGTGATTTTTTTATTGAGGCCCTCGAGGTAGCGCCTGGTATTCTGTTCGATGATGAAAAATATTTCGGCCAGCCGCATGCCCTGAACGGTCGCTGAGGGTTGGAGAATGGCCTCGATGCCGGCCACCACCCGGTAATAGTCTTTTTTCACTTCGTGGATGTTGCGGGCCACCGCCAGGGCCTGGGGGGCCGTCGGCTCGTTGTCGCCCCGCTCGTTGAGGCGCTTATAAAGCCAGTAGCTGTCTTCCATGACCTGCTCGATGGCCTGGGAGGATTTATTGAGGTAGTAGAGTTCAGCCTTTAGCTGGGCAATCATTACCGTCAGCTCGGTGTAGCGCACCACCTGATCCTCGGCCAGCACGAAGGCCTGGTAGCGCCTGAGGACATAGTAGCCGCCCACCGCCAAAATGGCCCGCAGCACGGCCACGGCCACCAAACTGGCGAAAACCGTTTCCGTGGGGCCTTCGAGGGCGTCGCCGCGGGTGGTGAGCTCGACAATGTTGCTGAAGATATCGATGGTGCTCAGCAGAAGGACGATGGCCGGCACGTTATGGACCATGCGGCGCAGGCCAAGGCCCTGGAAGCAGGCGCCATAGGTTATGTAGTAGACAATGGCCGGCAGGTTAGCGGTCAGTATTTGCCCGGGAGCGACCGGGTCCATGGTGAGCTGGGTGATGCTGCGGCCGGCGAAAATGGCCAGGCCGCTGAGGACGGCGGTGCCGAAGACAGGCAGGCGGGGAAAATAAAGGAGCAGCGTCGCCAGGACGGCTACGCTGACCGTGAACCGAAAATGGGTATGGAAAGGGTAGATATAAACAAGGCCGGTGAGGCCGACCAGCAGGACAACTATGAGAATGGTCTTGATATCTTGCCTGAGGACACGCCCGAATTCGCCGGTCATCTTTCTCCCCATCCCCGCCGGTTGGCGCCGGCGCCACCGGTTATATCTCTAATAACGAAGCTTCTATCCTTCCCTCTTCGATGACCAAGAGGCCGCAGGTCGGCTGATGGCCGCCGCGGGGGTAGCCGGCGCTGCCGGGGTTGAAAAGGATGACGCTGTCGAGCCGCAGGTCGGGTATGTGGGAGTGGCCGTAGACGACCACGTCCACCCCGTACTGGCCGGCCCACCAGGACAGCTCGCCGGGCCGTTCCTTGGCCCGGTAACGGTGACCATGAGTCAGCCAGATTTTTTTGCCGCCGGCGTCGATAAACTCGTCGATCTTGGCGGTCGCCGCCCCGTCGCAGTTGCCGGCAACCGCCGTCACCGGCCGGCCGCTCGCCTGAGCCAGCTTGGCCGCGTCCTGGCTGTAGTCGCCGGCATGCAGCCACATATCTACCGGCCCGGCCGCCGTCACCGCCCGCCGGATGGCCGAGAGAGAGCCGTGGGTGTCGCTAATCAGGCCGATGCGCACGGTAAAACTCGCTCAGTTTGCCGGCCATGTTGCGCATGGCCTGGCCGCGGTGGCTGACGGCGTTCTTTTCCGCCACCGACAGCTCGGCCAGCGTCTTGCCGAGGGCCGGCATGTAGAACAGGGGATCATAGCCGAAGCCTCCGTCGCCGCGGGCCTCGCGGAGGATAACGCCTTCGCAGGTGCCGTCGGCGGTGATCAGGCTGCCGTCGGGATCGACGTAGGCCAGCAGCGAGCGGAAGCGGGCGGTGCGCTCCCCGTCCGGCACGTCCGCCAGGGCGGCCAGCAGTTTGGCGTTGCAGGCGGCGTCGGAGGCGCCTTCGCCGGCGTAGCGGGCCGAGTAGACGCCGGGGGCGCCGCCGAGGGCGTCGACCTCGAGGCCGGAGTCGTCGGCCAGGCAGGCCTTGCCGGTCTCGAGCGCATAGTGGGTGGCTTTGAGTATGGCGTTGGCGGCGAAGGTGTCGCCGGTCTCCTCGGCCTCGGTGGTGTCGGCAAACTGGTCGAGGGCCAGGACTTCGACCGGCAGGGCGGCGAGGACGGCAGCCATTTCGGCTACCTTGCCGCGGTTACGGGTAGCGACAACGATCTGTCTCATCCCGACCGCCCCACCCGCCAGGCCAACTGGCCGAGGACGTCTTTCTGGTAGTCGATCAGCTGGTTGATGCCGCTTTCGCCGGCGGCCAGCATGGCGGCCAGCTGGTCCTTGCTGAAAGGCCGCTTCTCGCCGGTACCCTGGACTTCGATGTAGTGGCCTTCGCCGGTCATGACCAGGTTGAGGTCGACGATGGCCCGCGAGTCCTCCTCGTAGCACAGGTCGAGGAGGACGGCGTCGTCAACCACGCCGACGCTGACGGCGGCCAGGAAATCGGTGACCGGAAACGGCTTATTAGTATCGGTATAGATTTTATTCACCGCGTCGACCAGGGCCACGAAGGCGCCGGTGATTGAGGCCGTACGGGTACCGCCGTCGGCCTGGACGACGTCGCAGTCGATGGTGACGGTGCGCTCGCCGAGAGCTTTGAGGTCGATGACGCTGCGCAGGGCCCGGCCGATCAGCCGCTGGATCTCGTGGGTGCGGCCGCTGGGTTTGCCTTTGGCGACTTCGCGGACATTGCGGTCCTTGGTCGATCGCGGCAGCAGCGAGTATTCGGCCGTCACCCAGCCCTCGCCCTGGCCCTTCAAAAAGGGCGGCACTTTTTCCTCGACGCTGGCGGCGCAGATGACTTTGGTGTCGCCGAACTCGACCCATACCGAGCCTTCGGCGTATTTGAGGTAGTTGCGGATGATTTTTACCTGGCGCAGTTCGTTGGCCTGGCGGCCGTCGCTTCTCGTCATATGCTGCCTCCTGTGCGGGCTAGACCCGCTCCAAACAGTCGTTTTCCTTGTCCTGAATGATATAGTGCTGGTATCGGCCCTGCTTTTTGGCCGCCAGCACGGCGTCGGCCGCGGCCCGCCGGCAGTCCGGACAGCAGTCCCTGGGCAGACAGGCGGCGAAGACCGATTTGTGACCGAAGTGATGGCCTTCGGCTTCGCTGGCGATTGTGAGGTAGCCGCGGCAGCGGCGGCAGAGGCGCAGGCTCTCGGTCTGGTGCTCGCTGATGCCGCTGTCGTCGTAGTAGATGCCGCGCCGGCGCTGCCAGAAGTCGCCGCACCTGGCCGCAGCTTCGCGGCTTAGCTGCTCCCGGCCCTGCCAGAGGGCGGTCTGCTCGGCCACCAGCTTTCTGATATAGGCGCGGGCGCCTTCGCTTAAACCACGGGGGGCCCGGCTGCTGTCAGGCTCGACCACCTTGCTGTAATCGAGGCCGGCCATCGCCAGGATGATGCCGGTGTTCACATAGGGCAGAGCGTCCTCGATCGAGTAGCCGCCCTCGAGCACGGCGATATCGGCCTTCAGCTTGTCGGCAAGGCGGGCGTAGCCCTGGGCGGTGATAGCCATGTTGGCCAGCGGGTCGCTGTAGTGGTTGTCCTGGCCGGCCGAGTTTATCACAAGCTCGGGCTTAAAGTCGGCCAGCACCGGCAGGATGAGGTTATCGAGGACATAGTGGAGGCCTTCGTCGGTCGTCCCCGGCGGCAGCGGCAGGTTGATGGTCGTGCCGAGGGCCGGCGGGCTGCCGGCCTCGTCGGTGAAGCCCGAGCCCGGGTATAGGGTACGGCCGTCCTGGTGGAAAGAGATAAACAGCGTGTCCGGGTCATGGTAGAAGATATCCTGGGTGCCGTCGCCGTGATGAACGTCGGTGTCGACGATGGCCACCTTCCTGACGCCGTGGTGGCGGCGCAGGTACTCGACCATGACGGCTTCGATGTTGATGGTGCAGAAGCCGCGGGTGCCGTGGACGACTCGCATGGCATGGTGGCCTGGCGGCCGAACAAGGGCGAAAGCCCGCTCGACCTCGCCTTTGACCACCGCCTCGGCGGCGGTGATGGCGCCGCCGGCCGACACCAGGTGGGCGTCGGTGATGAGTGAGGCGATGCCGGGGACGCCGATATGGACGCGGTCGGCGTCGCGGTATTCGGCCAGCCTTGGCTTGTATTCGCGGATGCCGGGCATGTCGAGGAGGCCTTCCTCGACAATCTGGTCGCGGGTGTAGAGCAGGCGTTCCTCGCGCTCGGGATGGGTAGGGCTGATGGCCCAGTCGAAGGCCGGGAAAAAGACCAGGCCGAAGGGTTTGGCCATTACGCTCCCTCCCCTTCGCCGGCGAAAACGCCGGGTTTTATCTGCAGCCGGCAGGTTATTATCTTGCCGCTGGCGGAAAAGCCGCGGACAAGGTTGAATTCCTCGCTGTACACCGTCTCGACGGCGACGGCCGGGATGCCGGCAGCCCGGGCCCGTTCTTCCAGATGGCGGGCGGCGAGCCTTTGGGCGGCGGCCAGGTCGAAGCGGCCGGCCGGCAGTTGTCCCCGCTGGCCGAGTTCGGCCACCGTGTAGTAGCCCTGGGCGGTGTCGGCCCTCAGCGTGACCTCGAGGGTCGGTCGGGCCACGGCGGCGCCGACGGCGTTGGCCACCATGGCTAACGCCGGCACGACGACCGGCAGGCCAAGGCGCTCAGCCACCAGCGGCGCGAGGCCGTCGGCGGCGCCGCCAACGCCGACCAGGCTGGCCGGCTGCGGCCGGAGGCCATGGACGATATCTTCGACCCGGTAGACCGGCTCGGCGGCCCGTTCGTCGAGCATCCGGCCGATGGCGGCACAGATGGTCGCGGCGGCGACGGTCAGCACTTCGGCGGCCGCGGCTTCCGGCTCCTGGCCGGCGGCAGCCACCTGACGCATGGCGTCAATGGCTTTCTTTTTATCACCGAAGGTCGAACGGCCGGCGACTATCAGGGCGTCGGTGACGGTAGGCGCCGGCCCGCCCATGGCCATGGCCGGCCCCCGGCGAACAGGGCCTACGGCCAGGCGGCCGTCTTCGCGGCGGACGAAACTGTCGCCGCCAAGGCCGATCGAATGCAGCCAGAAGGAGCGGACGGCGGTGGGGTGGCCGTTTATCCTGGCACCCCGCTCGGCGAACAGCGGCGCCCCGTCCCGCCAGAGGGCGATGTCGGTGGTCGTGCCGCCAATGTCGAGGGACACGGCTTCGCCGCCGGGGGCGGCCAGAGCCATGATAC
>JAEZLU010000363.1 GCA_023415075.1 Bacillota bacterium | reverse complement strand
CCGAAGGATTTGGTTATATTGTTCGCGACAAGTCTGCTCATTGGTTTTTGGCTCCTTTAGCGAAGAATCGCCGGCAGGACCTGAGGGACAGTTCGTATTCGCCGAAAATGCCGGTGGGCTTATAGTTGATTATCAGCAGCACGATGACGCAGTAGATGGTGACCCGCCACTCCGAGGCCGCCCGCAGCATTTCCGGCAGGCCGGTCAACAGCACGGCCGAAACCACCGTGCCCGTCAAGCTGTTGATGCCGCCCACGAAAACGATGATCAGCCACTCGGCCGACACCGTCCAGCCGAAGGCCCCAGGCTCGACATAGGTAGTGAAGAAGCCGAACAGCACGCCGGCATAGCTGGTCATCGCGCTGGCCACCAGGAAAGTCACCAGCTTGAGGCGGTTGACGTTGATGCCCATAGCCTTGGCCGCCAGCTCGTCGCTTCTCAGGGCCAGGCATTGCCGGCCGTACTTCGAGTACTTGTAGCTGCGGACGATAAACAGGCAAACGATGACGCTAACCAGGACTACCGGGGCGGTGGTGTACTGGGGGATGCCCGACAGGCCCATGGCGCCGCCGGTTACGTTGGTCGAGTTGTTGAGAATGGAGATTATCGCCTCGCCGAAGCCGAAGGTGACCAGCGAAATATAGTCTCGCCGCAGCCGGACGGTTGGCAGGCCGACAAGCAGGCCAAACAGCACGCCGCAGGCCATAGCGACTACCACTGCCAGCAGGAAGGGCATGGCGAAATTTTTGACAAGCACGGCCGATACATAGGCGCCGATCGCCAGAAAGGCAGCCTGGCCGAAGGAAAACAAGCCGGTCAGTCCGGTCACCAAATAGGTGCCCATCACGCCGATCAGGGTTATGCCGGTAAATGTCAGCGTTGTAATCACATAATCCATACCTGCACCCCCTACGCCTTTTCCTGGGTGATCTTGCCGGAAATGCCCTGCGGCCGCAGCAGCAGGAACACCAGCATGATCACGAAGATATAGGCCGGGGCGATGCCGGCGCCCACCAGACCGATGAGCATGACCTCGACGACGCCTAGCAGGATGGCGCCGAGCATGGCGCCGGTGATGCTGCCGAGGCCGCCGATGACCGAAGCGATGAAGCCCTTGACGATCAGCTGGCCAAGCTGCGGGTACAGCGTGTAGTTGATCCCCAGGAACACGCCGCTTAGGCCGCCGAGGATGCCGGACGCCAGGAAGGTGGCCATGACCACCGTATTGGAGTCCATCCCCATAAGGTTGGCGGTGTTGACGTCGAACGACAGGGCCCGCATCGCCAGGCCCATCTTGGTGTGATAGATTACCCACAGCAGTATGCCGAGGGCCGAGGCCGAAACCACCAGCATCAGAAGGTCGGTGACGGCGATGTTGACGCCGGCGAACTCAATGACGTTAGTGGCGAAAAACTTCGGATACGAGTAGAAGTTGCTGCTGGCGAATATCGTCACAAGGTTCTCCATGAGGATGCCCATTGTTATCGACGAAATGAAGTAATAGATAACCGGGCTGCCGTTGTTGCGCAGCCGCCTGAAAGCCAGCCGCTCGACACCCATCGCGGCCACGGCGCCGGCCACGGCGGCGGTCGCCAAAGTGACGATAAGTAGCGGCGTCGAGGTGAAATAAGACAGGAAAAACATCGAACCCAGATACCCCAGGTAGGCGGTGAGGGTCATAAGCCCGCCATGGGAGAAATTCGAGAATTTGAGAATGTTGAAGATGAGGGCAAAGCCTACGGCGATTAGGGCGTAGACCGAACCGAGCGATACCCCGTTAATAAGCTGCTGCAAGCTCAGCACTTAAGCGTCCTCCTGATCGCATAATTCCTGTACGGGAAAACCGGGCCGGTGGGAAACGCCAGTTTCCCACCAGTCCCGCAAGCAGTCGTTACTGTTTCTTATGCTTCTCCGGCACATAGCGGCCAAGGTCTATATACTTGCCATTTTCGATCTTGTACATAACCATCGACAGGCCGACCGGCTGGTGGGTATTGGGTGACAGAGTGATCGAGCCGGTGGTGCCCTGGAGGTTGGTGATAGTGCCCATGGCCTTCATGACGTCTTCCGGCTTGGTGCTGCCGGCCTTCTTGACGGCTTCGGCGATTATGAGCACCTTGTCGTAGCCAAGATAGGCCTTGTTGATCGGCTCTTCCTTGAACTTATCCATATAGGCTTTCTTCACTTCGATCAACTGGGGCTCGCTGTCCGAGAAGTTGTTGGCGAAGTACGCGTTGGTCGCCGCTTCCGGATCGTTTACCAGGCTGGCGAAGGGCGGCGCGAAGTCGAGGCCGCCGATGAAGGGAATCTTCAGGCCGACCTGTTTGGCCTGCTTGAGGGTGATAACCAGGTCCTGCATGTAGTTGGGCACATAGATCGAGTCGGCGCCCGATTCTTTTATCTTGGAAAGCTGGGTCATGTAGTTCTTGTCGCCTTTGCCGTACACTTCCTCGGCCACGATCTGGGCGCCCACCGACTTGGCGTACTCTTTAAAGGGGGCGATGAGGGAAACCGAGAAGGCATTGGACTGGTCGTAGAAAATGGCGATCTTTTTGAGGCCGAGTTTTTCGACCGCGTAGCTGGCCATGATCTCGGCGTACTGCACGCTGCTCGGCTGCATCAGGTACATGGCCGGCTGGGCCTTGCCATCCTGGCCGACGGTTACCCGCGGGTCGATGAAGCTGCCGACCACCGGCACCTTCTTGTTGTTGGCGATCGGCGCGAGCGCCAGACCGATGTTGCTGACAGGCGGCCCGAGGACGGCGATCGCTTTCTCCTGGTCGGCGAGGCGGTTATAAGCCTTGATCGCCTCCTGGACGTCGCCCTTGGTGTCGAAGGTCACCAACTTGATCTTCTTGCCGTCGATGCCTCCCTTGGCGTTGAGTTTCTCCACGGCTACTTCGGCGCCGCGGGTTACCGCGTTGCCGAGAACCGAGGTCGGACCGCTGAGGTCCTGCAGGTTGCCGATGACCACTTCCTGCGGCGTGCTGCTGCCGCAGCCGGCGAAAATGAACGCCGCGAAGCTCACCAGCATCATGACTGACAATACCCGGAGTTTTTTGCCCATTTTTTGAAGCCCTCCTTTTATATATTTATTTAAATTAAGGGATAAGCACCGCTTTTAGCGCCTCCCGGTCGGCCATCACCTTCAGTGCGTCGGTGGCCTCGGCCAGCGGGAACCGGTGGGTTACCGTTTTGGCGAACAACTGCTGATTGGCCTCGGCCAGCCGCATGGCCGGCAGCGTGTGGCGGGTGCTGCTCACCCAGACCCCCTGGATGCGGATATTCTTGCTGACCACCTCGCGGAAAAAGTCGACGCTAGTCTCGCCCGGCGGCTGGGAAAAACCGACCGACAGGTACGTGCCGCCTGGCCGGACAAGCTTGAGGCCCTCCTCGACGGCCGACGGCTGGCCCACCGCCTCGACGGCCATATCGGCCCCCCGGCCGTTGGTGGCCGCCAGCACGGCTTCCCGCCGCTCTTCCACCGTCGTCTGGCGGCGATTGAGGACGATATCGGCGCCGAATTCCCGGCAGACGGCCAGGCGGTTCTCCGAACCGCCGATGACAATGACCTTGCCGGCCCCCAGGCTCTTGGCGAAGGCGATGGCGTACAGCCCCAGCGGCCCCGGCCCCTGAACGAGCACGGTGTCGCCATAGCGGGGCGACTGCAGGTCGAAGGCATGGGCCACCGTCGACCCCGAACAGGAGGCTGAAACAAGCACCGCCGGGTCGATCCCCGGACTGACCTTGAAGATGTCGGTGCCGGTCTGCAGCACAACATATTCGGCGTAGCAGCCGTTGAGGTGCGGCGCTACCGCCGATGACATGTTAATTCCGTATACCTTGCGGTTGCGGCACAGCCAGGGTTCGTTCAGGATGGCGCAGTAGTAGCAGCCGTTGCAGCTGACGCTGCGGTGCCAGAGGATGAGGTCGCCCTCGGCCAGCGCTTCGCCGTCCACCGTTTGCTTGGCCCCGTTCATGGCCACGACCGTGCCGACGCCCTCGTGGCCGAGGATTATCGGCAGCGGCGTGCGGGGGTCCTCGCCTTTCCACATATGGACGTCCGAGCCGCAGACCCCGGCGGCGACGATCTTCACCAGCACCTGGCCCTCGGCCAGGGCCGGCACTTCGTATTCTTCGAAACTAAGCGGCGCATTGAAGGCTTTCAGCACCATCGCTTTGGCTTTCATAGCCCATCAACTCCTTCCTGCAATTCGCGGCTACACATGTTCGGCGATCCGGCCGGCGTCCACCGGCGGCTTGCCGGCCTGGGTGGCCTGGAAAACCGGAACATACACGGCTGGGTCGCGGATGACGCAGCCGGTGGTGCCGCAGTCCCGCAGGATCATCGCGCACTTGCTGCAGGCCACGCAGACCTTGCGGGGGTCAAGGCGGCCGGTCGCCGACAGGTCGGCGGCGAAATCAGGATAGGCAAAGGCCTGGCGGCCGAAGCCGGCCACCTGGAACCAGCCCTCGGCGATACAGCCGGCGGCAACGTTGGCTCCCAGTTCACGCAGCCAGCTCAGGCCGGTGCCGACTACCACCACCTCGGGCGCTGCCTGCTGGATGGCCCGGCCGGCGGCCAGCAGGATGGCTACATGCTCCAGCGGGTGGAAAGGCGGCGTATAGGTACCCTGGTCGTAGGGCCGGTTTACATGGGGGTTGTAGTAGGGATTGCCGGCGGTGACGTTGATTATCTTGACCCCCCTGGCCTGCAGCAGT
>JAEZLU010000362.1 GCA_023415075.1 Bacillota bacterium | reverse complement strand
AACTATTCCAAATTGCGGAAATAAAAGTTTCCATAAATAATGAAAATGCTGGTTTTTCAGGGCTGAGCGACTGGCACGAATATTGCATTGGTCTAGGGTAGTGCTGACAAACATTGACGAACCGGAGGGATATGTAATGATTATTGGCGTACCTAGGGAAATCAAGAGCAATGAAGACCGCGTGGCCCTGACGCCGGCTGGCGTCGAAACGCTGACCAGGGCGGGCCACAGCGTGCTCGTCGAGGCCGGTGCCGGCTGCGGCAGCGGCTTTAGCGACGAGAGCTATCAGCAGGCCGGCGGCAAAATTGTCAGAGATAAGAGCCAGTTATTCGCCGACGCCGAAATGATAATGAAGGTCAAAGAACCCCTGCCGGTGGAATACGATCTTTTTCACGAAGGCCAGATACTTTTCACCTACCTGCACCTGGCGCCCGAGCCTGAATTGGCCAAGGCACTGCTGGCCCAAAAGGTTATCGGCATAGCCTACGAGACTATAGAGGGCCCCAACCGGTCGCTGCCCCTCCTGACGCCGATGAGCGAGGTCGCCGGGCGGATGGCGGTCCAGATCGGCGCCCAGTTCCTGGAGAAACCGCACGGTGGCAAGGGCATTCTCCTGGGTGGGGTGCCGGGAGTCGAGCCGGCCCAGGTGGTTATCGTCGGCGGCGGCACCGTCGGCACCAACGCCGCAAAAATTGCCGTCGGCATGGGGGCCAGGGTGACGATTATCGACAAATCCGGCGACCGGCTCAACTATTTGGATGATCTGTTCGGCGGCCGGGTTGTGACGATCATGTCCAACAGCTATAACATCGCCTGCTGGGCCCGCAAGGCCGACCTGCTGATCGGCGCCGTCCTGCTGCCGGGAGCCAAGGCCCCCAAACTGGTGAGCGAAGAGATGGTCAAAACGATGTCTTCGGGTTCGGTAATCGTCGACGTGGCCATCGATCAGGGCGGTTCGGTGGCTACCATCGACCGCGTTACCACCCACAGCGAGCCCACCTATGTTAAACACGGGGTTGTCCACTACGCGGTCGCCAATATGCCGGGCGCCGTGGCCCGCACGTCGACTTTCGCGCTGACCAACGCCACCATCGATTATGCGCTGGCGATCGCCAACAAAGGCTACCGCCAGGCTATTCTCGATAACCCGGGCCTGGCCAAGGGGGTAAATGTGCTTGGCGGCAAGGTCACATACCAGGCGGTGGCCGATTCGCTCAATCTGCCGTTTACGCCGCTTTCGGCGGCGCTCGGTTAGCCGGCAGGCACAAAGCAGAAAGAATATTGCCGGGGCGAGGAACGATTTTTCCTCGCCCCGGATTTTTTTTTTGGGAATTATTGTAGGAAATTCGGCAGTATCTGTCGAAGAAAGCAAAAATGTTATGTTATGTACAACGCCTTGACATTTTAGAGGGAGGATTCTATGGCGAAACGACGCGGTGGCAGCGGTGGCGCCGGTGGCGGCGGTCACGACGCGGCCGGCATGATGCGCTGGCTACTCACTTATGCTGACCTGATTACTTTGATGATGGCCTTTTTTGTCATAATGTACGCCATGAGCAAGGCTGACGTCACCAAATTCAACGCTCTCAGGGCTTCGCTGGCGATGGCCTTCAGGACCGAGGGCGCGGCCTCCAGCATGGTCTTTACCGCGCCCGGCACCCAGGCGACCGACCCGGCGGTAAGTCTGGACGCCAGCCGCGAGATGGAAGATTTCCATGATATTATCAGGAAAATTCAAGCCAACCTGAAGGATCAGCAGCAAGTGGCCTTTATCGTCGACGAACGGGGCCTAACCGTCCGCTTCCTCGATAATGTGCTGTTTGATCTCGGCCGGGCCGAACTCAGGCCCGATGCCACCGCCCTGCTGGATTCGGTGGGCGGGGCCTTGAAGAATACGCCCCGTTTTGTCCGGGTGGAAGGCCATGCCGACAATCTGCCGATAAACACCGTGCAGTTTCCGTCCAACTGGGAGCTTTCGGCGGCCCGCTCGATTGCCGTGACCCGCTATCTGATCGAGAAACACGGCGCCGATCCCCGCCGGCTTGCTTCCCTCGGCTACGGCGAATTCCGGCCGCTTTATTCCAATACCACGGAAGAAAACCGGTCCAAAAACCGCCGGGTCGATATAGTGATTCTGCGGACAGGCCGTTCGGGGGGCGAAATAAGCAGCTTCGACATCAAATTGCAACAATAAGCGATGGAGGTATTCCGGTGATCGACGAGAAAGACTGGGAGAATTTTAAGCAGAAACTGTTTGCCAAGTCGACCATTGACCTTAATCAGTATAAACCTGCGCAGATGCAACGCCGGATTACCAACCTCATGAATCGGCACGGCGTCAACACCTTCACCGCTTTTTTCCACCTTCTGGAGAACGACGCCAAGCTGTACAAGGATTTCATCGATTATCTGACAATCAACGTGACCGAATTTTTCCGGACACCGGAAAAGTTTGTCGAGCTAGAAGAAAAGGTTATGCCCGACCTGCTGGCCCGCAGTCCGCGGCTCAATATCTGGAGCGCCGGCTGCTCGACCGGGGCTGAGCCCTATTCGCTGGCAATGATCCTCATGGACAAAACGCCCCAGGTGCGGCACCGGATACTGGCTACCGATCTTGACGTCGAAATGCTGGCCAAGGCCAAACAGGGCACTTACAGCGCCAACGAACTGAAAAACATCCCGGCTGCACGCATGACCAAATACTTCAAACAAAACGGCGCCAGTTACACCGTACTCGATGATGTTAAAGCCCGGGTGGAGTTCCAGCGCCACAACCTGCTCCTCGATAAGTTCGAGACAGGTTTTGACCTGATATTATGCCGTAATGTGGTCATTTACTTCACCGAAGAGGCCAAGGACGCCCTTTACCGTCGGTTTTTCGCCGCCCTCAAGCCGGGCGGGGTATTTTTTGTCGGCGGTACCGAAGCTATCCTCAATTTCCGCGAGATCGGCTTCCAGCACTATTTGCCCTTTTTTTACCGCAAGCCGCTATAGGACGCCCCAGCCCGACAGTAGACGGAAGGTATCGATAAGCTGTTGGAGAAAGGTTTTTACAAAGGTGCGTTCGTCGACGTCCCTGGCGGCTACGAGATCCACCGTTTTAACCGCTTTTTCATCAATGAAAAAAACTATTTCCCCGAGTTTCTGGCCTTGGTACACCGGGGCCTTAACTTTTTCCGGCAGTTCGATTTCAACGGTCACCGAAGGGTATTCAGCGGCCCGAACCACCAGGGCGGCCGTGTCGGCGACGACGGCGTCGACGGCCTGGCTGAGGCCGTGTTCGACCGGCAGGTTGGCGAGAACGTCGCCGCGGTCGGCGAAGTCGTAGAGGTCAAAGGTGTCGAAGCCGTACTTGAGGAGCTGCATGGAGTCATACCAGCGGGAGTGATCGTGAAGGACGACGGCGATGAGTTTGTGGTTGCCGCGGGTCGCGCTGGCGACCAGGCAGGGCCCGGCTTCGTTGGTGGTGCCGGTTTTGACCCCGTCGGCCTCTTCGAGCATCCACAGCAGCCTATTGGTGTTGCGCAGGCTGACGTCTTTCTCGCGGCCGCGCCTGTCCTGCCACTCTATCGATATCTCCTTGGTGCTGACGATGGTGGCAAAGGCCGGGTTGGCAAGGGCGGTGCGGGCTATCCAGGCCAGATCGAAGGCGGTTGAGTAATGGCCGGGGACGCTCAGGCCATGGGGGTTGCGGAAATGGGTGTTGACGGCGCCGATGGCTGCGGCCCGTTTGTTCATCTGCTCGACGAAAGCGTCGACCGAGCCGGATAGGTGCTCGGCGATGGCTACCGCGGCGTCGTTGCCTGACCGCATCATGAGACCGGTTATAAGTTCCTCCAGCGTTAGGGCCTGGCCGGCGTACAGGTACATGGACGATCCGCGGGTCGCCGCCGCCTGCGGACTGACTTTGACGCGGTCGCCCAGGCGGCCGCTCTCGAGGGCCAGCAGGGCGGTCATCATTTTAGTCGTGCTGGCCGGTGCGTGGCGGACATGGATATTTTTGTCGTAGAGCACCTGACCGGTTTTGGCGTCCAGCAGAATGGCTGCCTGGGCCTTGAGGGCGGGCGGCGGGGCCGCGACGGCCGGCGAGGCGGTGAGGCAGGTCGCCAGGATGATGAGGATTAAGCTGGCCCGGAGTATGGTCATGAGAGTTCCTCCTGCCGCGAAACTGATACATTATATTGCCGCTCGGGCCGGTTAATGCTCGCCGCTTGCCGGACGGACGAGGCGGTCGCGAAATTCAATAGCTTGCGGTGCAGGATTTTGGAGTATTTGATCGTATAAATAAATTATTGTACCCAAACTAGATTTACGATGTTCGGAGGCGATTGTCAATGATTATGACCGACCCTTTGGTTATGATACCGGGGCCAACACCGGTGGCTGAACCCATCCGCCAGGCCATGGCCACGCAGACCTACGGTCATACCTACGGTGGTTTCGTAAAGGTTTATAAGGAGTGCCTGGCCGGCCTGAAGACCATTTTCCAGGCCGAACAGGTTATCGTAATAGGCGGCGCCGGTACGCTGTCCATGGAAATGGGCCTTGTCAATACTGTCCGCGCCGGCGAGGAAATTCTCGTCGTCACCCATGGCGTGTTCGGCGACCGGTTTATTGCTGTGGCCAAGGCGCTGGGCATCAAGGTCGACGTCCTGAACTGCCCGGTGGGTGAGCGGGTGCCCCTTAGCGCAATCGAGGCTAAACTGGCGGCCAAGAAATACGCGGCCATCACTCTGACCCATGTCGACACTTCCTCCGGCGTTATGGCTCAGCCTAAGGAAGTGGGCGAGTTGGCCAAAAAGTATGACACCTTCTACATTCTTGACGGCGTTTGTGCAAGCGCCGGCATTCCCGAGCCGATAAAGGACTGGGGCATTGATCTGCTGGTGACCACCTGTCAGAAGGCCTTCGGTACGCCGCCTGGCCTGACGATGGTGGCCCTCGGCGCCAAGGCTTTGGCCCGTCGGGAGGCGCTGGGCACGGTGCCGACCTACTACAGCGACTGGAAGAACTGGCTGCCGATCATGGATAACCCCGGCTTATATTTCGCAACGCCGCCGGTCAATCTTATCCTGGCCCTGAATGAAGCGGTCAAGATCATACTGGCCGAGGGGCTGGAAGCGCGCTTCGCCCGCCACGAGCGGATCGGCCGCAGCGTGCGGGCCGGCCTGGCCGCCATCGGCATTAAGACAGTCACCGCCCAGGAGGCGCTGGCTCCCACCCTCACGGTAGCCTACTATCCGGCGGGCGTAGACTGTGCGGCTTTCCGGGCCAAGATGGAAGACTATGGCGTATTTATCGCCGGCGCTCTCGGTGAGATCAAGGGCAAGGCTTTCCGGATGGGCCATATGGGCAACATCTGCATCACTGAAATCGTCAAACTGCTGTCGTCGGTCGAGCGGGCCCTGAACGCCCTGGACGTGAAAGTCCAGTCGGGGGCCGCGGTGGGCGCGGCCTGCGCCGAGTGGGACAAGAAATAATATAGGCAAAAAGGCCGGGGACATTTCCCCGGCCTTAAGTTTTCCGCCTGTGCCTATTTCGGCTTGTAGGGTTTCAGTTGCTGCCAGTAGTGCTGGATATGCTGGTCATAGCGGCGAACGGTGGCGGTGCGTTCGTTGCGCAGTGCCTGGACAGCGCCGAGGATGCTCTGGTCGAAGGAATATACCTTATGCTTGGGGACGGTGACCGGCTGGGCATATTCTTTTAGTCGCGTGGCGGCTTTGATGTTGGTCTTGCCTTCCTTGATGACGACCGCCGGCTCCAGGAGGTCGGAGCCGTCGTAGCGGTGGATTAGGCAATTCGGCTGCAGACGGTCGATGACGTTTTTGCCGTCGCCGTCGTTTATGATACTGTCGCCGCAGCCGGGGCAGGCCGCCGCATCGAGGCCCAGCCAGGAGTGACAGTTGGCGCAGACTACCCCTTCCATATTTACACCTCCGCCATTAGTGTGCCCTAAGCAGCGGCCGGGTATTAGAGCGCTAGTGAAATTTTGTTGACAAGACTTTGTCCGGTCTGCTATACTCAAAACCAAATACATAATTTATCATCGATGACCAGGAAGAGTACACATGACTAGAGGGTTGCAGCGAGCCAATGGTAGTGAGAGTTTGGCACTGCTCGGCATGTCGAATGGGCCTGGGAGATACGGTCCGAGCCGCGCAAGCGGGGTAGGCGCCGTCGGATTCTTCCGCCGTTAACGGGAAGCGGGTATCGGAGCATGCTCCCGTACCTCGTAAAGCTGGGCTGCTTACACAGCCAATTAGGGTGGCACCGCGGGTTAACCCCTCGTCCCTTACACCGGGATGAGGGGTTTTTATATTTTGTTGGGGGGCCAAACAGGTGTCGGCAATTGTCTTTGATAACTTCAGTTATGCATACAGCGGCGACCGCAAGGCGCTTGACGGCGTGAGCCTCGAGGTGGCCCCCGGGTCCTTCACGGTTGTCGCCGGGCCGAGCGGCGCCGGCAAGACGACTTTGTGCCTGGCCGCCTGCGGCGTCGTCCCCCACTACTTCGGCGGCAGTATGGCCGGCCGCGTACTGGTGGACGGCAATGACACGGCCGCCGCCGGCATGAGTGAGATCGCCGCCCGCGTCGGCACTGTGCTGGAAGATTATGAAAGCCAGCTCGTCACCATGACGGTGGCCGAGGAAATTGCTTTCGCCCTCGAGAACCGGGGCGAGGATAGCGCGAAAATTGGCCGGCGGATTGACGAGGTGCTGGCCCAGGTCGGCCTCACTGGCCTGGTCGAGCGGGAAGTGGGCTCACTGTCCGGCGGCCAGAAGCAAAGGCTGGCCATTGCCTCGGTACTGGCGACCCGGCCGGGTATCCTGGTGCTGGATGAACCGGCCTCGGCCCTCGATCCCGAAGGGGCCGAGGAGCTGTACGCCCTCCTGGCCGGCCTTAACCAGAGCTACGGAATAACGGTAATCGTCGTCGAGCACGAACTGGCCAGGGTACTGGCCCACGCTCATCAGCTGGTGCTGCTGGCGGGCGGCAAGGTTGCCTGCCAGGGCTCGCCGGCTGAGGTGCTGGCCTTTATGGCCAGCCGGAAGGAATTTGCCCCCATGCTGCCGCCCCTCTGGCAGGTGAAGACCGGGTTGGAGACCGACCTGGGGCTGAGCCTGGGCGATTGGCGGCAGGAGGAAGAAGCAGCGGCCGAACTGGCCGACTTTCTCATCAGCCGGCAGCGAGGGGGCGTGAAAAGTGCTTGAGTTTGATAATGTGAGTTATTGTTATAAACGCGGCCAGTACGCGGTGAAGGATGTCAGCCTGAAGGTGGCGGCCGGCGAGTTCGTGGCCGTGGTCGGCCGCAACGGCAGTGGCAAAACGACGCTGACCCGCCTGGTGATGGCTCTCCTGAAGCCGGCAGGCGGCAGGATCATGCTGGACGGCCGCGACGCAGCCGGTCGCAGCACCGCCGATATGGCCCGTCAGATCGGCTATGTTTTCCAGAACCCCGACAGGCAGATTTTCCGCGACACGGTGGCCGCCGAGGCCGCCTACGGCCCCGAGCAGTTGGGCTTTTCGGCGGACGAGGCCGCAGCCGCGGTGGCCGAAGCGCTGACCGCCACCGGCCTGAGCGAAATGGCCGAAGCCTATCCCCGCTCACTCTCCAAGGGGCAAAAGCAGCGGCTGGCGGTGGCGTCGACCCTGGCCCTCAGGCCGCGGATGCTGATTCTCGACGAACCGACGAGCGGCCAGGATGCCCGCGAGAAGCTGGCGCTGATGGAGCTGCTGGCCGGCCTCAACGCCAACGGCGTGGCCATTGTCCTGGTTACCCACGACATGGAGCTTGTCGCCCGCTACGCCGGCCGGGCCGTGGTGATGGCCGAGGGTCGCAAGGTATTCGACGGCAGCATTCGCGAGCTTTTCGCCGGCGGCGAGCTGGCAACCTGGGGCCTGCGGGAGCCGGCAGCGGCGGCGATCTCCCGCCGGCTCGCCGATCTTGGCGTGGCGCCGGCGATCATGCCGGCAGAACTGGTCCGCGCCGTGGGCCAGGCAGGGAGGGAAAGTTATGCGTAGGACAGCGCCGCTAACTAAGATATGCCTGGTGCTGCTGGTTTCCTTCTGGGCGATGCTGCTGGATTCGCTCCCCGCCCTTGGCCTGTTGGTAGCCGTCCAGATAGCGCTCTTTCCGCTGACCAAAGCCCCTGCCAGCAGCTATAAGGCGCTGGCCAGCCTGAGTTTCTTCGCCCTGCTGCTGGCGGCGATGCAGATGGCCTTCGGGGCCGATCTGGAGTTTTCTTTGATTGTCGGCCTGCGGATGGTGGCGATGACCAGCCTGTTCATCCTGCTGTTGGCCACCACCCGCATCCAGGACCTGACGGCGGCGATGGTCAAACAGCTGGGCGTTCCCCACGAGTACGCTTTTATGATAACTGCATCCCTCCGCTTCATTCCCGACTTTCTCGCCGAGATCAAGGCCGTCCAGGAGGCTCAGGCCTGCCGGGGGTACTCCAACCGGGGCAGTCTGACCCGCCGGCTCACAAACTATCTTACCATCGTCCAGCCGTTGGTGCTGCGGGCGGTTACCCGCTCGGAGACCATGGCCATGAGCCTGGAGCTTAGGGGCTTTGGCCGTGGAACCGGTGGCTACGGCACAAGCATTGCCCTCGGCGGCCGTGACTATCTGACCCTCATCGTCCTGGCCGTCGGCACGGCGGCGGTGCTGGCGATGAAGTTTTACCGCTGAAAGATCAGCCTGGATCCAAAAATACATAACGAAGCAGTCGATGATTGGGAATAGTACCCGCGATGCGAGAGTCGCAGCGAGCCAATGGCAGTGAGAGTTTGGCACCGCTCGGCGCGGGGAATGGACCCGGGAGATATGGCCCGAGCCGCTTTGCGGGGTAGGCGCCGACGGATTCTTCCCCCGGTACGGGAAGGGGGTGGGGCTGATGGCCGCATCCTGCTGAGTGAGCCGTTTACGGCTAACATGGGTGGCACCACGGGCAAAGCCCGTCCCTCTTGAGGGGACGGGTTTTTTATTTTTATTTTTGAAAGGGGAATTATTCATGGAAAATCGCGAGAACCAGGAACTTATTCAGGTTAAGAAAACAGGCGGCCAAACCCGCGGCCTGGCAGTGACGGCGCTGCTGCTGGCTATCGGCGTCATCCTGCGGCTGGTCAGCCCTAGCATCGCCGGTATAACCCCCAACTGGCTGATTGCCATGTACTGCCTGGCCATTCTCATCGTCCGGCCCAGCGTCCGCCAGGCGGTCGGCGTCGGTATCGTCGCCGGCGTGGTCTGCATGGTCACTTCCAAGGCCATCTTCCCCTACGCTAACCTTGTAAGCGAGCCGGTGGGCGCGCTGGCCTGCGTCCTTGTCGCCGGCCTGACCCAGCGCCTCAAGGTCTTCGGGCTGACTCTCCAGCCGGCGGTCAGCACCTTTATCGGTACCCTGGCCAGCGGCCTGGTCTTCGTTACCGTCACCAAGATAGCCATGAATATACCGCTGCAAGTGTACCTGTACGGAATGATGCCGGTGGTCTTTACCGTGGGGGCGATAAACTGCGTCGTCGCCCAGGTGCTATACTTCCCGGCGGCCCGGCTGTTCGGCGAGAAGCCGGCGGCAGTTAAGGAGGAGCAGATATGATCTGGAATGAAACGATGGAAAAGGCCGGCAGGCGGGAAATAGCCGACCTGCAGCTCAGCCGCCTGCGTCAGGTGGTGGCTAGCGTCTACGATAACGTGCCGGCCTATCGCCGCAAGATGGAGGCGAAAAAGGTCAAGCCGGAGGATATCCGCAGCCTGGCCGACCTAAGCAGGCTGCCGTTCACCACCAAGCAGGACATGCGCGACGCCTACCCTTACGGGCTGCTGGCCGTGCCGATGCAACAGGTGGTGAGGCTACACTCCTCTAGCGGCACTACCGGCAAGCCGACGGTCGTCGCCTATACCCGCAACGATCTGGCCACCTGGGCCGAAGTTATCGCCCGCACCCTGGCTGCCGGCGGTGTAAACGACAAGTCGATTTTCCAGGTAGCGGTCAACTACGGCCTCTTCACCGGCGGCCTTGGCTGGCACTACGGCGTCGAGAAGGTGGGCGCCTCGGTGGTGCCGGTGTCGGGCGGCAATACCGCCCGCCAGATAATGATCATGCAGGATTTCGGCACAACCGCCATGGTGGCCACGCCTTCCTACGCCCTCCATTTGGCGGAAACCATGCAGGAAGTGGGGGTTACGCCCCAGCAGACTTCGCTGCAGTCGATCTTCTGCGGCGCCGAAGCCTGGTCGGACCGCATGCACAAAGAGGTGGAAGATGCCTTTGGCGTGCCGGCCTTCGACAGCTACGGCCTCAGCGAGATCATCGGCCCAGGCGTTTCCCTGGAGTGCGAAGCCCACTCCGGCCTCCATATCCAGGAGGACCATTTCTACTGCGAAGTCATTGATCCGGTTACCGAGGAGGTCCTGCCAGAAGGCGAGGTGGGCGAGCTGATAATAACCACCCTCACCAAAGAGGGAATGCCGATGCTGCGCTACCGGACCCGCGATCTGACGGCCATGTACCGGGAAACCTGCGCCTGCGGTCGCACCCAGACCAAGATGAAGCGGGTGGTCGGCCGCAGCGACGACATGCTGATAATCCGCGGGGCCAACCTTTTCCCCTCCCAGGTGGAGGACGTTCTCCTCAGCATGGGCGAGACAGCGCCGCATTACCAGTTGCTGGTCGAGCGGGAGCACAGCCTCGACAGGTTGACCGTGATGGTGGAAAGGGCCAACGGCCTTGCGGCCGCCGATCCGGAGAAAATCCGCCAGGCTGAGCGCAAGATTCAGGAGAAACTTAAGGCGGCCACTGGCCTGACGCCGGTCGTGCGGCTGGTCGACCCCAAGACCATCGAGCGCAGCGAGGGCAAAGCCAAGCGGGTCATCGACCGCCGGGCGATGTAGCTGAATAGGGCTTTAATGAAACAAGTGCCTGCCGGGTGGCGGCACTTGTTTTGCGTAAAAAGCCGGTGGCCGGTGGTTTTTGGGTTGTCCCGGCGCCGGCTGCGGGGTTATAATTAAGGCATATTGATTGCAGAATTTACCGCCGCAGAGGTATAGACATGGAAAAACCCACGCGCGTCAGGCATCAGGTTCTGATGATGGTCTGCCTGGCCTGCTTCGTCGCTTATATCGACCGGGTAAACATATCGGTGGTCGCGCCGGCTATCATGCGGGAACTCGCCATCAGCAAGGTCGAACTCGGCCTCGTTTTCGCCGCCTTCTCGGCCGGCTACATACCTTTCCAGGTGCCGATCGGCCGCCTGGGCGACCGGCTGGGGCCGCGGAAGGTGCTCACAGGCCTTGTCTTTTTCTGGTCGACGATGACCTGGGTGACCGGTCTGGCCTGGAGCCTGTGGTCGCTGGTGCTGTTCAGGGTGCTGTTTGGCGTCGGCCAGGCCGGGGCCTTCCCGAATGCCACCAAGGCCTTCGCCGATTGGGCGCCGCCTAGCGGCCGCGGTCTGGTGCAGGGCGTAACCCAGGCGGCGGCCCGCGTTGGCGCCGCCGTTACTCCGGTCGTCGTGGCGCCCCTCATGGTCGCCTTGGGCTGGCGTCCGGTTTTTTACTTGTGCGCCCTGGCCGGCTTTGCCTGGGGGCTGGTGTGGTATTTCTGGTACCGCGATAATCCACTGCAGCATCAGGCGCGGTGGGGCAGCGTCAATGCGGCCGAGCGCGCTCTGATCGAGGGCGGCCGGGACGGCGGCGATCGCATCGTGCCCCGGTTGCCGCTCCGGCGGCTGATAGTCAGCCGGAATATGTGGGCGCTGTGCGCCAGTTATTTCTGCTATTGTTACTGCCTTTACATCTACTTGACCTGGCTGCCGACCTACCTCACCGACGCCCGCGGCTTTTCCTTCCTGGGGATGGGGCTGTTCGCCGGCATACCGCTCCTTATCGGCGGCCTTGGGGCCGCCCTCGGCGGGTGGGTATCGGACAAGGTGAGCGCCCGTACCGGCAGCATCAAGCTTTCCCGTCGTATGGTAGCCGGGGCGGGGATGCTTTGGGCGGCCGTGTTCGTTATTCCCGGGGTAATGACGGCTTCACCGGTTTTGTCAGTGCTGTTTCTGACACTCGCCATATTCGGGCTGGAGCTGTCGGTGGGCATATATTGGGCGGTCTGCCTCGATGTCGGCCATGAGTACGCCGGCACGGTGTCGGGGATGATGAACTCCTTCGGCGGCGTCGGCTCGATCCTGTCGCCGTTTCTCTTCGGGGTCATCGTCGAATACACCGGTTCGTGGATGTATCCTTTTTTGGTCGCCAGCGGCCTTTTGCTGGCCGGGGCCGCGTTGTGGCTACGGATCGACCCGGAAATGACAATAAGCAAGGAACTAAAGCTGGGCGAGAGTGAGCGAGAACCGGGGCGTATACAGGCGTGACAATAAGATAGTTCCTTAAATTGTCTGGCCAGCAGGCCGGGAAAAAGCTTTAATGGACTTGAAAAACTACCGCAAAAAGAGGTATACTATAAAGGCACACGAAAATACAGAGACAATGGTTTTTGTTATACGGGGCATTAGCTCAGCGGGAGAGCGCTTGACTCACATTCAAGAGGCCGCTGGTTCGAAACCAGCATGCCCCACCAGTAAACACAAGGCTTCGCAGGTTTTCTGCGGAGCTTTTTTTCACGCTCTTATGGAGCTTTGACCAATATTTAACCAATATAGTTGAATGCTAAAAAGAAAGAGCTTATAGTTCATCGAACCTTCTGATTGAAGGACGTTGAAAATGTAATCTGATACTGATAATACAAACTATTAGGCTGGTGGAAGTATTTTTAATTGGATTTTTGTGTGTGTTGGTACACGCTTTGCAGGAATTATTCAAAGGAAGTGAAACATGATAATGCTGGAAATCATCATCCCCATCCAGTTTTCGTGAGGTGTGAAAATGAGTGTACGCAGCACTGGGGCGGTTGTAATCAGTGACTATTTTGACAGTATTCTCGATGTACTTAGTGACGGCATCTATATTTCCGACCGCGCCGGCAAGACTTTGAGAATTAACAGCACCTACGAGAAGCTCACCGGCTTGACAAAAGAAGAACTTATGGACCGCCTGGTAACCGACCTTGTCAAGGAAGGCAAGTATGACATGGCCCTGAATCCCGAGATCGTGAAAACCGGCAAGGCCAAAACGTCGGTCCAAATTAACAAGGTGGGGCGGCAGGTCGTCCTTGAGGGCCACCCGGTTTTTGACAAGTCCGGGCAAGTAGTGCTTGTTGTTACCTTTGTCAGGGATACCATTTCGCTGACGCAGATGAAAGAGCAACTGGCTTACCAACAGGAGCTTATCTCCAGGTATAACGAGGTGCAGTGTTTTAAGAAACCGGCCTACAGCACCAAGGTGATTGCCGAAAGCAAAGCGATGCAAAAACTGCACAATTTGCTGAACGTTATTGCCGTCACCGACGCGACCGTGCTGCTCCTGGGCGAAACCGGCGTAGGCAAGGACGTGCATGCCAGAAAAATTCACGAAAAAAGTTCGCGGGCCAGCCACCCGTTTTTTAAGGTGGACTGCGCTTCCATACCGACGAACCTTGTGGAGTCGGAACTGTTCGGCTATGAAGCCGGGGCGTTTTCCGGGGCAAATACCAAAGGGAAGCCGGGTTTCTTCGAGATGGCCAATAAAGGCACGCTGTTTCTGGATGAAATCGGCGAATTGCCGCTGACAATGCAGGCCAAGCTCCTGCGGGTTCTTCAGGACCAGGAGATGATCCGGGTGGGCTCGACGAAAATCAAGAAGGTCGATGTGCGGTTTATTGCCGCCACCAACCGCGACCTGGAAGCGGCGGTGCGCGAAGGGACTTTTCGCAGTGACCTCTATTACCGTTTGCAGGTGGCGGTTGTCAAGATTCCGCCGCTGCGGGAGCGCAAAGAGGATGTGCTGCCGCTTGTCACTAATTTTCTCGAGGGCTTTAATAACAAGTACCGAACAGATGTAAGGCTTTCCCAAGAGGTCGAGGCCGTATTCAAGAACTACGCCTGGCCGGGCAACATCCGCGAGATGGAAAACCTTGTTCAGAGTTTGATAATTACCAACCAGAAAGGCATTATCGACGTCGGCGACCTGCCCAATCATATGCTGCCGTCGGCGATAAGCAAGGACAACAATCTGTCGCTTACCGAAATCCTCGACAATATCGAACGGGAACTGCTCAAAAAGGCGATCGACAGTCATGAATCGATTTTGGATGTCGCAAAATATTTTAAGGTTGATCGCACGACAATTTTTCGTAAAATTAGGAGATATGGATTAATTAAGAGCTGATGTTGCAAGTTCGCCGCTATCGAGTGGTGATATTAAGAGCTGATGTTGCAATATCGCCACTGTCGAGTGGCGATATTGCAACGGTCGGTTGTTCGCTAGTTATTGGGATATTAGGGGTGGTTATGACTACCGGCGTGGCAGGATTGCACAAGTAAATACTTAAGAAAGGTATTAAAATGCCGATTTCCGGGCTTCCGGGGGTTGGCATTTTTCTTGCTTATAGTATGTTCGCGGTTGAACGTAGTGGATTAAGGCCTTTACTGGTAATGCCTTGCGAGGTGACGTTATGGACTTGTCCGCAGTTTCACTGGAGCATTATATTCATATTTTGCCGCAGGCTGCCGAACTGGTGCAGGCTGATATCAGCATCTCGATCGCCAACAGGGAGAAATTCGTGTATTATAATCCCGGCCGGACGCTTGATCTCAAGATAAAGGTCGGCACGGCCCTAAACCCGGAAATGACCATCAAGATAGCGCAGGCTGAGCGGCGGAAAATAGTAAAGCGGATGGACGCTTCCCTGTGGGGTGTTCCGTTTATCGCCGTAGCCACACCTGTTTTCGGTCAGGATGACGAAGTGGCCGGGGCGATACTTTCCAGCAGGCGGTCACTTTGCAGGACAACCTGCGTCAGATGGCCGTGCGACTCACCGACAACATGACAGCGATGGCAGCGACGATGGAAGAAATCAACGCCGAGACTGAGGAGATATCTTCCAACTTTCATGTTATGGCCAGCCTGGCGACAGAGGCTAAGCGACAGGCCAGCGACACGGGCCAGGTTCTAGCTATCATCAGGAACGTCGCCGCCCAGACCAACCTTCTGGGTCTGAACGCCGCTATCGAGGCAGCCCGCGTAGGCGACCTGGGACGCGGCTTCGGCGTTGTGGCCGACGAGATTCGCAAGCTGGCGGCGAAGAGCGCCGGTTCGGTGGGCGAGATTTACGCCGTCATGCAAGCTATCCAGACAGGCAGCGGCCGGATGCACGAGCAGACAGAGCAGCTTAATCAGGCTATCGCTGTTGTGGCTCAGGCCATGGGGAATATTGCCGAGGCGGTCCAACAGGCGGCCGGCACCGCCGGCCAACTGAACACGCTGGCCGAGTCGTTGTTTAATCAGCAGTAAGGACTGAAGGTCCGATGCTGCTGTATGAGGGAGGGATGTAGGATTTGGCCGCGCTCTGGCGTATATACTTCCTGTTGCGCCAAATAACGCCAGGTGTGGTCGAAAAATGAAAACCGGATAGTAAGGGGTCGACCAGCCTGGTTATTATTCAGTTTTACTATCGTAATTTTCCCAATAGTTGAATCGGGTCGGCCGGAAGCGGCGTTGGCCGCGTCAAATCTGCGCTCGAGCATTCGAAGGAGGAACGGGAATGGAAAATACCAGCAAACAAATGATTAAACGGGTTGTAACCGCGAGCCTTATAGGGGCTACGATCGAGTGGTATGATTTCTTCCTATACGGCGTGGCAGCCGGGATTGTATTTAATAAACTGTATTTCCCGACCGGCGATCCACTGATTTCCACCCTTTTGGCTTATACCACCTTTGCTGTCGGTTTTGTCACCCGGCCGCTGGGTGGCGTAATCTTCGGCCATTTCGGCGACAAGATCGGCCGCAAGAGCATGCTTGTCATGACCTTGATGATAATGGGCGTTTCAACGGTGGCTATCGGTTTTGTGCCTACTTATGCGCAGATTGGCGTATGGGCGCCGATCATACTGCTTCTGCTGCGGGTCTTTCAGGGTATCGGCCTTGGCGGCGAGTGGGGCGGCGCGGTCCTGATGACCTATGAATACGCGGCCCCGACGGAGCGCGGCTTTTACGCCAGTATCCCGCAAATAGGCCTGTCGATCGGCCTTTGTCTGGCCTCGGGCGTAGTCGCCCTCCTGTCCTACACTCTGACTGACGCTCAGTTCATGGAATGGGGCTGGCGGGTCGGCTTTATCGTCAGCGTCGTACTGGTGGCGGTGGGCATCTGGATCCGGGTGAATGTCATGGAAACGCCGGAGTTCCAGAACGTCAAAAAACAAAACGCCGAAGTCAAGATCCCGTTCGTCGAAATGATCAAGAAATACCCAGGAAACGTGCTAGCCGGCATGGGCGCCCGGTGTATCGACGGCGTGTTCTTCAACATCTTCGGGGTATTTATCATCGGCTACCTGGCCAACACCATCAAGATTTCTCGCACCGACGCCCTGCTCGGCGTCATGATCGCTTCGATCGTCATGTGCTTCTTTATTCCCCTGTTCGGCCATATGTCCGACAGGCTGGGCCGCACGAAGGTGTATTTCTGGGGCAGCCTTATCACCGGTTTTTCTTCTTTCCCGGCTTTCTGGCTGATAAACAGCAGCAGTGGCAATGTTACTCTCATCTGGATGTCTATCATCATTCCTTTCGGCATCTTCTACGCGTCGATCTATGGGCCGGAGGCCGCGCTGTTTGCCGAACTTTTTGATACCAAGGTCCGCTATACCGGCATATCCTTTGTCTATCAGTTCTCGGGTATCTTCGCCAGCGGCCTGACGCCGATCATCGCCACGGCGCTGCTGAAATACGGTAACGGAGATACGACGACGATTTGCGCTTATGTGGCCTTTGCCGGCCTAGTTAGCGCCCTGTCGGCCCGCTGGATAGGCGCTCGCGCCCGTCAGGCCCAGGCCGCCGAAGCACCGGCCGCAGCCGTGTCGGAAAAGGCTTAACCAGCCCGGCTACCCAGCGCGAGGGCTGTATCGTACTTCGGCAGCGGCCGCTTGACTCATTTCAAAAATTTATCCCAGCCCGGACAATTTGCTTGTCAGGAGCGCATTCTTGTGGCCGGGCCGAAAGGGGCCATTGAAGGAGTCCGGATTCTCGGGCCACTGCGGGACAAGACTCAGGTTGAGTTGGCGTCCTCCGATTGTGTGTGACTCGGAATCCGGGCGCCGGTGCGCGACTCCGGCGATCTGGCGGGGTCAGGTACTTTAACGCTGCTTGGACCGGCGGGCACGGTGATCCTCAGCGAAGGGGCCATCGTCGCCGCCCGCCACAATCATATGCACTCATCTGATGCGGCTTTTTGGGGTTGTAGCGACCGGCAGCGGATCAGCGTCAAGTGCGGAGGCCCCCGGGGAGTGACTTTTCACGAGGTGCTTATCAGGGTAAGCGATAAGTTCAGCCTGGAGCTGCATCTTGATGTTGATGAGGCAAATGCCGTCGGCCTGAAAAACGGCGATTTGGTCGAACTGCTAAAAGAAAGCTGCTAGGCAGCTTTCTTTTGTACGGATTTAAGGCGGTGTAAACGGAGGAGAGAAAACTTGTCAGGGGAAGCGGGCAATTAAACAAGGGTGCTCTTACTGCTTTGTATGGCTCAGTTTGCCGCCATGCTTATCTGGTACAACTTTGCTGCCGTTATCCCTGTGCTGAAAGAGGCCTGGTGGCTGACGAATGACCAGGCAGGCACAATTCTCGGGGCCTTTCAGCTTGGCTACGTGGCGGCTGTTCTTTTTACCGGCTGGCTTACCGACAGGATAGGTGGACGGCTTACCTTTGCCCTGTCGGCGGTGGAGACAGGACTGGCGGGGCTGGGGTTTGTTTTTTTCGCTCACGACTATTCGTCGGCATTGCTATGGCGGACGCTGGCGGGGCTGGGTCAGGGCGGGCTGTACGTTCCCGGAATGCAGATGCTGTGCCGCTGGTACCCGGGCCAGGAGCGGGGGCGGGCCATTGGCATATATACCTGCTCGACCGTGGCGGCATACGCCGGCGCTTATTTTGTCGCCTCGCCGCTGGCTTCGCTTTTTTCCTGGCAGACCGCGCTGCTGCTGACCAGCGTGTGGGCTTTCCCGGCGGCGGCGCTGGTCTGGTTCAGGGTGCCGGAGCCGCCGATGACGGCGATGATGACACGGTTGGACAAAGCGGCGTCTCCCCGGCCGCCGCTGGTGGCCAACCGAGCCGCCTGGCTGATAATCGGCGGCTATGCCGGCCATATGTGGGAACTCTACGCCTTTTGGGGCTGGATCGGCGCTTTCTTCAGCTATGCCCTGTCCATCAAGGGGATGGACGCGAACGCAGCCTTGGCTTTCGGCGGGGTGATCGCCGCCGCCTGCACGGCGATGGGCGGGATATCTCCGGGATTGGCCGGCTGGCTGTCGGACAGGACCGGCCGCTGCATCACCACGGCCGCCGCTATGCTTATAAGCGGGACGTGCGCCCTGGTTTTCGGCTGGCTGGCCACGGCACCGGTGTGGCTGTTAACGCTGGTCGGCCTTGTCTACGGCTTTTTTATTGTTGCCGATTCGGCTATCTTCAAGGCCGGCCTTACCGAGCTCGTGCCGGAGAGCGGCCTTGGCCTGGCCCTTGGCTTACAGTCGGTGGTTGGCTATAGCATGACCGTAATTACCCCCAAGCTGTTCGGTATTTTTCTCGACGCCTACGGCTGGGGTGTCGCCTTTGCCAGCCTGGCGGCCGGACCACTGGTTGGTGCGGCCTGTATGCTGGTTTTGCGTCGACTGTCGTCGGCTGCCGCTATGGCTGGGGGCCGGCGCTAGTTAAATCTCCGGATAATGATGAGGAAACGGTGAGATTATGCAAGAATGGTTTCTGGCCGGCGTAATCGTTTTCTTCGCTTCGACACTGCAAGCCGTTACCGGTTTTGGCTTCGCAATTACGGCGACCCCGTTTTTGCTTTTGGTATACAACTCGCGGGATAGTATTCAAATAAGCATATTTCTATCTTTTTTTATCGCCCTTATTCTGCTGCCCCGGATCAGGGATAATATCGACTACTCACTGTTTCGCCGGCTGGCGATCGGCAGTCTTCTGGGCGTTCCTCTCGGACTGTGGATATACGAGTACATTAGTCTGGACTCTTTGAAGATAATGGTAAGTGTCGTTGTTCTGGCGGTAACATGTTTTTTGCTATATAGCCAGTACAGGTCCCGGCTAAGCCGGTATCCCGCGGAACGGAAAATGCCCAATGCTGTCCATGAACTGCTGGCAGGTTTTTGTTCCGGTATTCTTACCGCAAGTATCGGCTTGCCCGGTGTTCCGCTGGCCTTATATTTCAGCGCCAATAATACCGACAAAAGGGTTGTCAGGAGCACAACACTGGCGTTTTTCGGTGTCGTCTACATTGCCACCATCCTGGCGCAGGCGGTGACCGCCAATATTGAAAGCGGGGCAATATATTCTTCGCTGCTACTGGCTCCGATTGCCGCGGTCGGGGTGCTGTGCGGGCATTATATCTTTCCGCGGGTTAGGCAAAATGTATTTCAGGTGATAACCAATATTGTCTTGCTTTATACAGCGGTATATATGCTTTTTAAGGTTTGAGTAACGATGGGATTTAGGTAAGCGGGGGAGAACGGCGTAAAATAGATGCCAGGTTCTTGCTTCACATTCAAGAGGCCGCTGGTTTAAAACCAGCACGCCCCACCAGGTAGTGCAAGGCTTCGCGGGTTTGAACTCGCGGGGTCTTTTTGTTTTTGATGCCTTACTTGGTGCCTTGAGGGTTTTTTGTGCTACCCTTTTTCGAGGATTGCCCACCGGCCCCCAGCGAATCCTTTTGAGCGTTATGGCTCTACCTCGGCTACATATCATGGCGACCGTTCGGCGCTAGTTGCGATCTTGACATGCGGCCGAGTCGGGGTTGTTATATGGCAAGGGTTCACTAAGCGAAGTGTTTGCTACATGCCGGCCAGCTTCGCGGCTATTCGGGCCGCTGCCTGGGTAACGAAGCAGTTGCTAGCCAATGTCCTATAAATCCCGAACCAATTAGTGTAGTAAAAACCACGGTGACTAAAAATAGGTTGATTATGAGAAAAATGTGTAGTAAACTGAAATTGGTTTAAAAGTTTAATCGTTTGAACGATTAAACCTAAAGATAAATTATTCTAGAACGGGAGGATGAACAATGAGCCAACAAGCTTTGCAATTATTTCGTACCTGCATTCCGGTTTTTCAGACACTGAGTGACCCGCATCGCCAGGATATTCTGCTATTGCTGTCCCGGCACGACAAGCTAACGGTGAATGAAATTGCCGACCATTCACATCTCTCACGACCAGCAATTTCGCACCACCTGAAGCTTCTTCTAGATAAAGGTTTGGTCCAGGTAGAACAGCAAGGAACACAGCGGTATTATCGTCTTTCTCTGGAAGATTCTTTGAAGATGCTGAAAGAACTGGTGTTTATTGTCGAACGAGATTGTGTTAGACCACATCAAACTTGAACGATAAATAGCTAAGGAGGGGTAATAGTGGAAGCTTCGATTTCACAAAGTGTCCAGCAATTTCTCGATGAGCACAAGCGGTTTTTCGAAAGCAACCGCACCAGGGAAGTGTCCTTTCGTCTGCAGCAATTGCAGAAATTGCGTGATGCTATCCACCGCCACGAGGGGGAAATCGTTGATGCCCTATATAAGGATTTGCACAAAAGCAAGTTTGAAGCTTACGCCACGGAAATCGATTTTACCCTCGAAAGTATCAAGGACAGTTTGGCGCATCTAAGAAGCTGGATGAAACCCCAAAAAGTAAGATCGCCGCTTCACATCTTTCCGGCTAAGAGCTTTATCCTCAGCGAGCCTTATGGCACTGTACTGATTATTGGGCCGTTCAATTATCCTTTTCAACTCTTGATCGAACCGCTGATCGGCGCGATTGCCGCAGGAAACTGCGCAGTTCTTAAGCCGGCGACGGCCACGCCGACCGTAACAGCCGTCGTCACAAAAATCATCAGCACCACTTTCGATCCGCATTATATCCGCGTTATGGAAGGCGGCCGGGAGACTATGACGCCGCTTATTCATGCGCCCTTTGATTACATATTCTTCACCGGTAGCGTTCCAGTTGGCAAGATTGTTATGAAAGCAGCTGCCGAAAACCTTGTGCCGGTGACATTGGAACTTGGGGGAAAAAGCCCGGTGATTGTTGATTCGTCGGCTAATATTGACCGGGCAGCCAAACGCATTATGTGGGGCAAATGCCTCAATGCTGGGCAAACATGCATCGCACCCGACTATGTGCTTGTTCAAAGTGAGGTTAAGGAACGGCTGATTGTAAAAATGAAGGAAGCGTTGATCGCCACATACGGAATGGATGCCCAGCAAGCTATCAATTATGGGCGGATCGTCAACGCACGCGAATTCGACCGGGTTGCTGCCATCTTGGAGCGCGATGCAGCGAAGATTGTTTATGGCGGCAAAACCGACAGCGAAGATTTATATATTGAGCCAACCATATTGGATAATGTCTCATGGGACAGTGCAGCAATGGAAGACGAGCTTTTTGGACCAATTCTGCCAGTACTAGAGTATCGTGAACTGGATGAAGCCATCAACATGATTAACCGCCGCCCCAAACCTCTCGCACTTTACTTGTTTACCGAAAACAAGGCGGTTGAAGAGCAGGTTCTAAGCCGTATATCTTTTG
>JAEZLU010000107.1 GCA_023415075.1 Bacillota bacterium | reverse complement strand
GGCCGACGGCGTCATCCGGCGCCAATTCGATGGCCTTGTCAAAGTCGGCCAGCGACCTGTCGGCCTGGCGCAGCACCCGGTGATAACAAAGGCCGCGCTCGAGATAGGCCCGGGAATCGCCCGGCCTGACGGCAATCGCCCGCGAAAAATCTTCGATGGCCTCGACCGGTTGGCCCAGGCTGACCTGCAGCCGGCCCCGTTCAACCAGGGCGTCGTAGTTGTCGGGGTCTGCCGCCAGCACCTTGGTAAAGGCGTTTTTGGCCCGCAGAAAGTCTTTCTGGGCCAGCAGGGCCATTGCCAACCGGTAATCGCGCACTTCCTGGCCGGCCTGCTCTTCCCGGTCGGCGGGCCATTGCGCCGCCTCCTGCCCGGCGCAGTAGTCGGCCGCCGCCGCCAGCAGCGCCGGCAGCTGATTTTTCTCATAAATCTCTAGGCTATACTCAGCAAACCGCCGGTCGGCTTCTGCCACCTGCAGGTCGTCGCCCTTGGCGAAACGGTTGCCCCGGGTGGCCAGCACCCGCCGGACAACCTCGCCGCGGATGGCCGGAGCGCCGTCCTTGGCCAGCGCCCGGTAGCTGTCGAGTCGTTCGGCCAGTCGGCTGTTCACCTGCTGCTCCGCTTCATGCCAGGCCACGGCAAAAATCTCGGCCAGCCAGAAGGCCAGTTGCTCGGCCACTGTCTTTTCCACGGCCGGATGACTGACTGCCAGCCAGGCGCGCAAACGGCTGAAGGTGTAGCAGGCTACCTCGAAAACGGTGGCATCGCCGGCGTACCGGTCGGCCACTTCCGCCGGAAAGGCCTGCTCATCGCCCGAGTCGGCCTGACCAAAGCGGCAGGCGGCGTCCATGAGGTCGACGAACAAAGCGAAAACGTCAGCCTTTTCGCGGTCGACTCCGGTTTCCTCGCGGGTCAGCCAGCGGCGCACATAGGAACTATTGGCGGTGTTTTTCGCAAACAAACGCGACAATATGCCCAGAACAATCCCCCCATAGCTCTCTGGTCGACACGGCGCTGCTCGCTTTTAGCTTGCCATGAACGACCCTTGTCCATTCGCGGCCGTCAGTCCTGCCAGGGCTGGCCGGTCATCAGCACCCAGGCGTTCCTGAAAGCGATTTTTTCGGCGACTTCCCGCGGCAGTGCCGGCAAAACAATGCCGCGGAAGGTGAGGGCCACCCCGCTATAGCATAGGTACTATTTCCCAGAAGCATTCCGCCCCGCCAGGCCGAATTCCTGCTTTCGCTTCCCGCTACTCTCCGGGACGGCAGTGGGCGTCGGCTTAGCGGCCTTCTTCCTCGAAGGCTGCGCCAAAGAAGGCAACGAAACTACATTTACGGCAAATTCAGGCTGCTGACAAGCCCTTAGGGCAAACGGAAACAGAAAAACCCAGCTATGAAGCCGGGTTTTCTGGCGGCATTTTTCTCAGGTAGCTGCCCGAGAGTCGGCAAGGGTCCGGCGGACATGGTCGCAGACCCGGCCGCGCAGGTCGGGGTCGACCAATTGGAGCCACTCTTGGCGGCCGCCGTCCCGCTGGATAAACTCCAGGGCCTGGCGGTCATCGCGGCCGACGACTGAGGCCAGCCGGGTAAAGGGAAGTATCCGCCAGTCGGACGGCTCGGCGGACCCACTAAGGGCGGCGATGAAGAGGGCCCGATCGGTGACCGCGACCGCCACGGAAGCACCGGCCATATCGGTTGCCGACACGACCATGCGGACGGTCTCGCCCAGCCAGAGGGCGGCCGGGGCGCTGCGGCAGGCCAGCTGCAGATCAGCGCTCAGGGCGGCGTAGCCGGGTATAATCTCCTCCAGAGGCGGCTCGGCGGCAAAATCGCCTTTGATAACGTTATAATACAGGTTTTCGCTGTCGAGGAGGCGGACGGCGGCCTGGATATCGTCTTGCTTGCTTTTGAAGACGATTATGCAGGGCACCATATCCACAGCCATGCGGATGGCCACCCGGCTGCGGCACAGTACCTGGCTCAATCTGCCGGCGAGGCGCTCGCGGTCGGCGCAGTTTTTGAGGACAATGCTGAACAGCTCGGCCGGCGGCTCTTCGACCAACGGACGAATGACGAAGGCAGGCCGATGGGGCCTGGCGGGAAACTGGGCCTTAAGCTTGGCGAACAGGTCGGCGGCCTGGCGGCGGATCTCAGCCGGGTCGAGGTTTTGGGCTTGCAGGTCGGCTATGTATTGGTCATAGCGGCGCAGGGCGGCGACATAGGTGGTCGCCGGCAGATCGGCAGCCACCGGGGGCTCGGCGGTCATAAAGGCGGCTAGGCTCTCACCGCAGGCCGGGCAATATTTCACGGGGGTCGCCGGCAAACGGGCGCCACAGGCGGGACAGAAACGCAGCAAAACTATCACCCTGCTTTCAGCGAAGTGATTTTAGTTATTATTTTTTTCGACGCCAGCCACCTTTTTCCTCCCTTAGGCCCCGGCGGCGGCCACCCCGCGCAGGCCGCCGGCGCATTTTCGCAGTTTATCCGGTTCGCTGTTGGCATTAGCGGCGGCTATTACATAAGATGTAGTAAATCGGCTATTGGAGGGATCAGCATGGCATATAAATGTCCCTATTGCGGCGGCTTGCGCCAGGGCAAGGGTGCCGGCACCCACGTAGGCGGCGGCATGCATGGCGGCACGGCCGGCCATTTCGGCAAAGGCGGCTTCGGCGGCGCCGGCTTTGGCCTCGGCATGGGGTTGGGTTACGCGCTTGGCGGCTACGGCGGCTACGGCGGTTACGGTGGCTACGGCGGTTACGGTGGCTACGGTGGCTACGGCGATGAGGGCGGTTACGGTTATCCCAGTTACGGCGGCTATTACGACGAAGGCTATTGACCCCAGAGGACGGTGAGAGGCTCAGCGGCTGCGCGGGGCTTTTCGGTTTAGCTTCGGCACCCGGGCGGCAATGCAAATAAGATAGACTATACAACCACCACGCTCTCCCCGGCCTGCGCTGAGGATCTGCCGGATTCGCCGGCAACAATCAAGGATAACCCGCCGCCGATCCGCGGTTTCCCTGGCCCGCGAGCCCTTTGAACCGCGGGTTTTCTCGTTAAAAAAGAGTGGCAAAACAGCCACTCTTTTTTGTACTTCGGTGTTAATACGGCGTTTTATCGGTTTTTTTCTGCCAGAATTCCATCACCTGCCGGCATTCCCGGCTGTCGACGGCGATCAGCCGCAGCGACCAAGGGAAAGCGGCCGGATTTTTGATGTATTCGTAGATGAGGTTGTCGTCAAAGCCGCTGGCGGCAGCGTCCAGCCTGGTGCAGCCGTAGTAGGCGGTTTTGATGCGGGCCCAGAAGATGGCCGCCAGGCACATCGGGCAAGGCTCGCAGGAGGCGTAGATCACGCAGTCCGCCAGGTCGAAACGGCCGAGAGCCGCCGAGGCCCGGCGGATGGCGACTACTTCCGCGTGGGCCGTGGGGTCGTTGTTTTTTACTACCTCGTTATGGGCCTGAGCAACAACGGCGCCGTCGCGGACGATGACGGCGCCGAAGGGGCCGCCGTCGCCCTGGGCGACGGCGGCCATTGCTTCACTGTTGGCGGTTTCCATGAATTTGTTCACGCCGGTCCCCTCTTCTATATTGTTTGCCGAGAGGTCGGCGATAAAACCTGGTGGTTAGCACCAAATCAGAACAGCAGCAGCGGGGCAATTAAGAGCGAGATGGTGCCGGCGACTTTGATGAGCGGGTTCATGGCCGGGCCGGAGGTGTCTTTGAAGGGGTCGCCGACGGTGTCGCCGATAACCGAGGCGGCGTGAGTCGAGGTGCCCTTGCCGCCGTATTTGCCGGTTTCGATGTATTTCTTGGCGTTGTCCCAGGCGCCACCGGCGTTGGACATGAAGATGGCCAAGAGGACCCCGGCGGCGGTGGTGCCGGCCAGGAAACCGGCGAGGGCCTTGGCGCCGAGGACGAAGCCGACGGTCAGCGGCGCACCGACGGCCAGCAGGCCGGGGGCCAGCATCTCGCGGATGGCGGCCTTGGTGCTGATGTCGACGCAGCTGGCATAGTCGGGCCGGCCACTGCCGTCCATGATGCCGGGAATCTCGCGGAACTGGCGGCGGACTTCGCCGATCATTTCGAAGGCGGCTTTGCCGACCGATTCCATGGTGAGGGCGCAGACCAGGAAGGGCAGCGCCGCTCCCAGGAAGACGCCGATGATGACGCCGGGCTCGGTGAGGTTGATCATCAGGTGGCCGTTGACCAGGAGGTTGCCGAGTTTGGGATTTTTGGCGACTTCTTCGCCGAAGGCGGTGAAGAGAGCCAGGGCGGTGAGGGCGGCCGAGCCGATGGCGAAGCCTTTGGCGATGGCAGCGGTGGTGTTACCGACGGCGTCGAGTTTATCGGTGGTTTTGCGAACTTCCTTGGGCAGTTCGGCCATTTCGGCGATGCCGCCGGCGTTGTCGGCGACCGGACCGAAGGAGTCGACGGCCACGACCATGCCGGCGGTGCAGAGCATGCCCATGGCGGCCATGGCGATGCCGTAGATGCCTGCCTGGCTAAAGGCGACGTAGGTGGCGATGGCGAAGACGATCATCGGCAGGGCGGTGCTCTTGAAGCCGGTGGCTATGCCGGCGATGATGTTGGTGGCCGGGCCGGTTTCCGAGGCGTCGGCGATGCCGCGGGTGGGTCCGTGGGCGTGGGAGGTGTAGTATTCGGTAATCAGGCCGACGAGGACGTTGACGACCAGGCCGGCGACGATGGCCAGGAAAACGCCGAAGCCTTTGGCGCCGAAGATGGCCTCGGCCAGGAAGTAGGCGATGACGGCGGTGATGATGTTGGTGCCCCACAGGCCGCGGTTGAGGGCCGCCTGGGGATCGCCGTCTTCGCCGGTGCGGACGAGGAAGGTGCTGATGATCGAGGCGGCGATGCCGGCGGCACCGATGAGCAGCGGGAAGATGACGCCGTCGACGCCGAACAGGGTGTTGCCGATGAGCATGGCAGCGATGGCGGTGGCCCCGTAGGATTCGAAGAGGTCGGCGCCCATGCCGGCGGTGTCGCCGACATTGTCGCCAACGTTGTCGGCGATGACGGCCGGGTTGCGGGGGTCGTCTTCGGGAATGCCGGCTTCGATTTTGCCGACAAGGTCGGCGCCGACGTCGGCGGCTTTGGTGAAGATGCCGCCGCCGATGCGGGCGAAGAAGGCGATGGCGCTGGCGCCGAAAGCAAAGCTGTTGATAACGACCGGGTCGCCGAAGGCTATATACAGGACGGAAACGCCCAGGAGGCCGAGACCGGCCACCGACATGCCCATGACCGCGCCGGCCTTGAAGGAGACGCCCAGGGCCTGGTTGAGGCTGTGGCGGGCGGCTTCGGTAGTGCGGGCGTTGGCTTTGGTTGTCGATATCATGCCGACATAGCCGGCGAGGGCCGAGCAGACGGCGCCTACAAGGAAGGAGACGGCCAGTTTGTAACCGTCGACATAGTACAGGATGATAAAGATGATGATAACGAAGGGGATGAGTGTTCTGTATTGCCGGTTGAGGTAGGCCATGGCCCCCTCGAAGATGGCCTGGGAAAGTTCGCGCATTTTATCGGTGCCCTGGCTTTTGGCGAGGACGCTGAGCATGCAGTAACCGGCAAAGGCGAGCGCGACGAGGCCGGCGGCGGGTGCAACGAGTAGCAGATTCAAATGTGATACCCCTTTCTCTGGAAATTACTTAAATAGTATAACCTATTTTCATGATACAGGAAGGAATTATTATGCACAACATATAATTTGTGATAAATACGATAAGTTTAATCTTATTAACAGGGAGATTGCGATGACATTACAGCAATTACAGACCTTCTGCCTGGTTGTCGAACAGAATTCGTTCGTGCGGGCGGCCGAGTGCCTGTATATGGCCCAGTCGTCGGTAAGCCAGCAGGTCGCCGCCCTTGAGCGCTATTACGGGGTGACGCTGTTCAACCGGGTGGGAAAAAAGTGTACGGTTACGGCCGCCGGCCGCGTTCTCTACGAGCAGGCCAAGGAGGTTATCGCCACCCTGAGCGACGTCCCGGCCCGGCTCAAGGAGGCCGAAGGGATGTCGTCCGGCCGGCTGCGCCTGGGGGCATCGTCGACGGTCAGCACTTATCTGCTGCCGCCCATCCTCCGCCGCTACCGCCAGTTGTACCCGGGGGTCGAGCTGTCGGTGAAGGCCGGCTACGGTTACCGGATGGTGGATGCGCTGCGGACGCGGGAGCTCGACCTGGCGCTGGTGGGCCACAATCTGAACTGGCTGGCCGATCCCACCCTCAGGTCGCGGCCGGTGGCCCGCGACCATCTGTCGCTGATCGTCTGGCCGGGCCATGAATGGTGCGGCCGCCGCCTGGTCGAGCCGCGGGAACTGGCTGATTACATTTTTCTCCATGCCCGGCCGGACTCGGGCATGCGATCGGTTGTCGACAAGTTTCTCCAGCAGGAGCGCCTTGTATTCAAGCAGGTTATCGAACTGGCCAACCATGAGTCGATCAAGCTGGCGGTCGAGGAACGGCTGGGGATCTCGCTGATCAGTTCGGTGGCCATCAAACACGAGCTGGCCACCGGCCGCCTGGCCGAGGTGCCGCTCAATCGCCTTAACAGCGTCGACCGCCGCTTTCTGCTGATTTCGCGCTCCGACCAGGAGCTGAACACGGCCGAGAAGGCCTTCCGCGACCTGGCGATGACCTTCGACAACGGCTGACGGCAAAAAGCTCCCCGCTTTGGCGGGGAGCTTTTTTATCGGCAGTCAAGCCCCGTGGATTTTTTCCCAAGCGATTATCAGCAAGAAGCCGATGACAAATATGCTGCCGGCAACAATGATATAGGCCTGATTGATGTCTGTCTGGCAGAAATCAGGCATATCAACGGGCCTCTTTTTTTTTCCGGTTTGCCTTTGTTGGTGAATTTTGCGCGAACAAAGGCGACAGAATGCTTTATTTCTTGGAATCAACACTATCCTTTGGGTATAAGTTACGAACCGAACAAAAAAAGAAGGCCCGGAAGGGCCTCGTCAGGAAAAAACGATTATGATAGTTAGCCTATACCAGCCGCGGCCTTACAGGTCGTAGCGGAAGAAGCGGCTGTCGACCTTCATGAGCGGGAAGTTTTCCGGCAGGCTGGTGCGGCCGATTTCGGCGAAGCCGTGTTTGCCGTAAAAGCGGTGGGCGGCCAGGAATTTGTCGGTCGTCCCCAGGTAAACGGCGGCAAGGCCGTGGGCGGCGGCCCAGGCGAGAAGCACGGCCAGCAGGCGGCCGGCGATGCCGTGGCCGGCCCCCCGGTAGGCTTTGTTGACGAACATTTTCCTGAGGACGCCCCGGC
>JAEZLU010000251.1 GCA_023415075.1 Bacillota bacterium | reverse complement strand
GTCAGGCAGGCCACGGCGGCGTGCGACGACAGTCCGCCCTCCTCGACGATCAGGGCGGCGGCCTGCTCGATCAGCTTGATATGCGAGGCGTCGGTGGCCGGGGCGACGACGATCTTATCGGCGACCGACTTTTTGGCGTTGTACAGCGACCGCACCAGGGTCACCCGGCCGCTGATGATGCCGCCGCCGATCCCCTGGCCGCGCAGCACCACGTCGCCCACCACCGCTATCGTCACCGAACTCGGCGCGTTATGTACATCCGAGTTGCTGGTGACGCCGACGATGACATCACCCTCGCCGATGCACTCTGAGCGCACGGCGGTGCGGATGGCCGCGTCGAGGGCATCCTCCTGACGTGACAACCGCTGGGTAAGGAGCGGCTTCACGCCCCACATCAGCTTCAGCAGGCGGGCCACCCGGGCGTCGGGCGTCACCGACAAAAGCGGCACCGGTGGCCGGAACTTCGAAAGTACCCGCGGCGTGAAGCCGTTATCGCTGGGGATAACGATGGCCATCGCCTTTGACGAGGCCACAGCCTGCATCGCGGTAGCGCAGAGCGCGTTGGCCAGCGGTGAAGTCACGATCTTGGCGGGGCGCTGTTCGGACCGGTCGGCCAGGCGATCCTCGACGGCTTTCAGCTTGGTCCGCAAAAGATGGATATAGTTGGCAAGATTGTTCGCGTTTATCCCGGCCGGTGACAGGACGACGCCGTCGAACCCGGCCGACTCGGCCGTATTGGCGGCATCGGTGAACGTCACCACCGACCCCGGTTTCTCGCCGGTCCTCACCGCCAGCAGCATAAGTTTACCGAGGGCGATGGCCCTGTGCATCATCGGCGGCAGACTATCGCTGCCGGCCGGCGCGCTTTCGAGAATCACTCCGTCGGCCACCTGCAGCAGCACCTCGCCGCTGGCCGGCGAATCAATCCAGGCCAGTACCGAAATGGCGAGGCCCTTTTCCTCAACCAGGCGGCGTACCGTCAGCAGCGGCTCGGTTCCGGTCCCCGGGCGGACAATGATCGCGTCGACGTTGGCACTGGCCGCCACCGCCACTGTGTCCTCGATATCCATGCCGGTCGCCACCTCGGCCAGAATAGGCACAGGCAGCCTGAGGTCGTTGGCGGCCTGGCGGATAGCCCTTATATGCTTGGTCCACTGGCCCTGGGCGTCGGCGCTAACGATGAACCCGTCGGCGCCGGCCGCCAGCGCTCGCTTATACTGGCCGATATTCCAGCTGCCGTCCACCGCCACCACCGTCTTGGCGGCACAGGGCGCCGGCTGGTCCTTGGCGATCGCCGGCAGATTGCCGATAACATAATAGCCGCTGCCGCCGCGGGCCTCGACAATGCCGGCATACGCCAGCGCCGCCAACGCTTCCCGGACCGAGGAGCGGCTGGCGTCGAAGCGTCCGCACAGATCCTTTTCGCTGGGCAGCTTATCGCCCGGCTTGTACCTGCCGCCGTCCAGATCTTTACGGAGCTGCTCGATGATCGCCAGATAACCCTTGGCCTTTGTCTTATCCTTGCTAACCGGCACCGGAGTACCTCCTCATGAAAAAGACTTACCATCTAAAATATACCACAATTCCCGTCTGCACAAAACGTATTGTGGCCACATAATAGAGAATTCTGAATACATTTACAAAAACTATTGTACTTTTTCTGAAACAATATTATAATGTTTATAGCGTTAAAATCTGTCTGACAGGTTAATCAAAACAATGAGACCTGGGACGAACTAATCTGATTACTTTGTAAAGGAAGGGATGTTATTAATGGCACTTGATGTATTAGGAGATGTAACGCAAGGCCATACCGGTAAGCTGCACCGCAACCTTTCCGTGCCGCGCCTTGTTGAAATGGCTCTCGCCCGTGGCGAAGGGTCGCTAACTGACGGCGGCGCTCTGCGGGTAACCACCGGCAAATACACCGGTCGGTCGCCCGACGACAAATTCGTAGTCGAAAATCCCGGCCTGGCTGATGAAATATGGTGGCAGAACAACAAGAAAATCAGCGAAGAAGCCTTCAGCCGCCTGTATAAAAAAGTTCTCGCCCACCTCAAGGACAAAGACCTCTTCGTATTCGAAGGCTGTGCCGGCGCCGACCCCGACTACGCCATACCGGTACGGGTCATCAACGAATTCGCCTGGCAGAACATCTTCGTTCACCAGCTGTTCATCCGTGAGCAGGCGCCGAAGGACCGGCAGGGCTTCACCATCCTGGCTGCCCCCGGCTGCACCGCCGACCCCAAAGTCGACGGTACCAACTCCGAAGCCTTCATCATCCTCAACCTGGCCCAGCGGGTCATCCTCGTAGGCGGCACCCACTATGCCGGCGAAATGAAAAAATCCATCTTCTCGGTTATGAACTACCTCCTGCCCAAGCGGGGCATCCTGTCAATGCACTGCTCGGCCAACAAGGGAGTTGACGGCGACGTCGCCCTGTTCTTCGGCCTCTCGGGCACCGGCAAGACCTCGCTGTCGGCCGACCCCGACCGCCTGCTGATCGGCGACGACGAACACGGCTGGAGCGACCACGGCATCTTCAACGTCGAGGGCGGCTGCTACGCCAAATGCATTAACCTCACCCATGAGAACGAGCCCCAGATCTGGGACGCCATCCGCTTCGGCACCGTCGTGGAAAACGTCGTCATGGATGAAGCCACCGGCGTTGTCGACTACGCCAGTGAAGCGATAACCGAAAATACCCGCGCCGCCTATCCGCTCGACTATATCCCCAACTGCGTCTACCCGAGTGTGGGCGGCCATCCCAAAACCATCATCTTCCTCACCGCCGACGCCTTCGGTGTACTGCCGGCCATTGCCAAACTCAGCCCCGAACAGGCCATGTACTACTTCCTGTCCGGCTACACCAGCAAGCTCGCCGGCACCGAGCGCGGCATCGCCGAGCCGCAGGCCACCTTCTCCACCTGCTTCGGCTCGCCTTTCCTGCCGCTCATTCCGCAAACTTACGCCAACCTCCTCAAAGAAAAAATCTCCCAGCACCACACCCGCGTGTTCCTCATCAACACCGGCTGGCAGGGAGGCCCGTACGGGGTCGGCAAACGCATCAGCATCCAGTACACCCGGCGGATGGTCTCGGCTGCCCTCAACGGCAACCTCGACTTCATCGACTACACAACCCACCCGATCTTCAATTTGCCCATCCCCACCACCTGCCCGGGCGTGCCGGAAGAAATACTTATGCCTCAGAACACCTGGGCCGACAAGGAAGCCTACCGGCTGGCCGCCGAGCGCCTTGCCGCCATGTTCCATAAAAACTTCGCTAAATATCCCGAAAGCCAGTCAATCGCCTCCGCCGGCCCTTTTAAGGCAGTCTCGGCCCAAGTGGGCTGACCGGCGGCAACATAGCTAACACAAATCCTACTCCCCTCCAAGCCGCGATATTATCGCGGCCTCTTTCTTTTTTCCCCTCGGCCTGGCCGCCGGCGAAGGAACCAGGCCGGGGAGGTAGAATTAACTCTAATATCCAGTGAGCCGAAGTGGAGGAAAAATTCATGCAAGCATTCGCCAGCCTTAAAGGAAAAATCATTATTACCGTCATCCTGGCCTTCAGTCTTCTAAGCGGTGCCGCCCTGGCCGCCCCGGCCGAGGCCCCGGCCAAGAAAGCCCCCCCGGCCGCCCTCACGGCCACCGCTGCCGGCGACAATAAGGGCACGGCCCAGACGATCGAAGAGATCAACCGTTACCTAGCCCAGATGAGCCCGGCCGAACTTGCAGCCACCGTCAAGCTCCTACGGGTCAATCGCTTCGTCAAAAACCGTTATGTCAGCGACGTCGTAGGCGAGGACCTGCTGGCCGGCGCCGTGAAAGGCGCGGTCGCCGCCCTCGGCGACCCCTACTCCGAATACATGGACGCCCGGGTATACAAAGAATTCGTCATCGGCACCAAAGGCACGTTCGGCGGCATCGGCATTGTCCTCGGCGTCAGCGACAAACAGCTTACCATCATCGCTCCCATCGAAGGCACGCCGGCCGATGAGGCCGGCCTCGCCAGCGGCGACCGCGTTCTCAAAATCGACGGCCAGGAAACCAAAGAAATGGCCCTCGACGAAGCTGTCGGCATGATCCGCGGCCGCGAGGGCACCCAGGTCACCCTGACCATCGGCCGCGGCGCCGAGAAAACCGACTACACCATTACCCGCGCCACCATCCAGGTCAAAAGCGTCAGCGGCAAAATGCTCGAAGACGGCATCGGCTACGTCCGCCTGTCGGTGTTTAACGAAACCACAAGCAGCGACCTGGCCGCCAAACTGAAGGAACTCGAAGAACAGGGTCTGCGGGCCGTCATCCTCGACCTCCGGAACAACCCCGGCGGGCTTCTCGATGAAGGCGTCAAAGTTGCCGGCACCTTCGTGCCCCAAGGTCCGGTCGTCTCGGTCGTCGGCAAGGACGGCAGCCGCAATACCGCCTACTCCCAGCTTGCTGCCCCCCGCTGGCCTCTGGTTGTCCTCGTCAACGGCGGCAGCGCCAGCGCTTCGGAAATTGTCGCCGGCGCCATCCAGGATACCGGCGTCGGTACCCTCGTCGGCACCAAGACCTTCGGCAAAGGTTCGGTCCAGACCGTGTTCGCCCAGGGCGACGGCTCGGCCGTCAAACTCACCATCGCCAAATACCTGACTCCCAAAGACCGGTCCATCAACGGCACCGGCCTTGAGCCCGACGTCGCCGTCGAAGCGGCCGGCTCCAAGGAAACCAGCCGCGACCTCCAAATGGAAAAGGCCCTGGAGAT
>JAEZLU010000220.1 GCA_023415075.1 Bacillota bacterium | reverse complement strand
CTGCGGCTTACCGCCGACGGCAAGCTGCGCCCCTGCCTGCTGTCGCGCGAAGAGTTCGACATAAAGACGCCGCTGCGCAGTGGTGTCAGCGATGAGGAACTGGCCGCAATTTTCCGGCAGGCTGTCCGGGCTAAACCGCAGGGTCATTCGCTCTGCCGGGCGAGCGGCTTTCCGGCCTTCGGACGCAGCATGTCGCAGATCGGCGGCTAAGCTGCGGGCAGCAAAATCGGGCGGCCAGAGCCGCCCGTACCGTGCCGGCAAGGGTGAAAACCGGCAAGAGGAGGTTGATGGTATGCAAGGTAAGATTGTTGCCGTATGCACCAGCGCTAATAAGGGTGAGCGCAAGAAGAACGTCGGGCAGGGCCGCCTGCTGGTCGGTCTGGGGCTGGCGGGGGACGCCCACGCCGGGTTCGCCCACCGCCAGGTCAGTCTGCTGGCCATCGAAAGCATCGAAAAAATGCGCAAGCTGGGACTGGATGTCAACCCCGGGGACTTCGCCGAGAATATAACAACTGCCGATTTGCCGCTGACCCAGTTGCCGGTGGGTACCCGCATGAAGATCGGTGACGCCGTCCTGGAAGTGAGCCAGATAGGCAAAGAGTGTCATCAGCGATGCGCGATATATTATCAGGCCGGCGACTGCGTGATGCCCAAGGAAGGTATTTTTGCCATCGTCAAGACGGGCGACACGGTGAAGGTGGGCGACTGCATCGAGGTACTTCAGTAGGGGCATCAGGGGTACCGGCAGGGTGGGGTGAAAATGCTAATTAACTATCGGCATTATACGACAACAGCGATGCTGGATATACTGAAGAGGGTCGGGGTGTGTTATTCCCGCGGCGATTTTTCCGACCGCGGCAGCCTGACCAAACGCGACACTATCTCGCTACGGGTCGTGGATAATGGCGGTAGGACAGCCTCGACCCTGGAAATTGTGTGTGAGGTGGGCAACAATCTGGAGGGCTGCGGGGAGATGCTGGCAGAGAGAGGGTTTACCCGTGACCGGGTGGCCGCGAAACAGTCCAAGTTCAGGACGATACCTGCCGAGCACTCGCCGGATGCCGGCAAATTGGTCGAAACGGTCATGGCCGGCCTCGCCGAGGCGGTGGAGGACATGCCATTCCTTTTGTATGCTTCGTTTTCTCAGAAGGCTTTGGCCGATTACCGCGACTTTATGGCTTCGCCTGTCAGCAAGACAAGCTTCGGCAATGTCCGGCGGCAGCTGGGTTACCCGGACAGCCGGGTCCAGCCCGCCTGGGCGGCGCCGGAAGCGGAAATCGATTACCTGGTCGCCAGCTGCGGAAAAGGTCAGTGGGCGGCCTGGGCCACCGGCGATCTGATCGTGCCGCTGTTCCCCTCGGAGCACGAAGCGAGGGCATTTCTAAAAAAGCGGCTTTCGCGGACCGGCGGCCGCCAGGACGTAAGAACCATCGCCGCACCGGCAAGGGGCCACGCGCCCAATCTGTATGTGCTTGTCGACCATACAGCCCGCCCCGAGGAACGGCGGGCCTGGCTACGAAGCGAGATAGAGCGGCTGGAGCGGCAAGGTGAAGCAGTTTACCCGGAGAGGCTTATTGCCGGGCCGACGATGAAAAATGCATCCGGGAACTGAGAAAGCGGGTAGGGGGGCGGTCAGAGCGAGGCGGCGATTTGTTCGAGGTTGGTGGCCGTCGCGGTCAGCTGCTGGATGGTCGCCGATATTTCCCCGCTGGCCGACGCCTGGCGTTCGCCCAGCGAGGTGGCGTTGCCGATGGTCGCCACCACCGCTTCGGTGCGGCTTTGGATATTTTCGAGGATGGACTTGATGTTTTTGACCGACTCTGCGCTGTTGACGGCCATTTTGCGTATTTCTTCGCCTACGACGGCGAAGCCCCTGCCGTGTTCGCCCGCTCGGGCAGCTTCGATGGCGGCGTTGAGGCCCAAGAGGTTCGAATTGTCGGCGATGTCGATGACAAACCTCAGGATGCGGTCGGTTTTTTCGATTTCCGCCAGAACGCTTTCGCTGCCTTTCTGGATGCTCACCAGGTCTTCGGCCAGCTGGTTGGCCGTGGCGGCCAACTCCTGCGTGGTGGCGGTCATCTCCTGGGCGACCGCGGCGACATCCTGGGCTGCTGTGAGCAAGGTCGCCGCCGTCTGCAGATTGATCGCGTTGCCGACAACCCCGGAAAAGGTCCCGTCGTCTTCGAATATCGGTCGCATTATTGCCCTGATTTTTACGCCGTACACTTTTTCCGGGACGTTTACCCGGACCGGCTGTCTGGTCTCGATCACCCGTTTGGCGGCGCCGCCGGGAGCGGACTGGCCGATGGAAACCGCTTCCTTGAAGCTTTCGGCCTGCACGTGATGGAGAATGATTCCCTGGGCGTCGGTGACCATGACGGAACAGTCAAAGGCGTTGATATCGCGGTAGAGTTCCGCCGCGGCAATGGCTGCGGCCAGTCTTGTCATTCGTCAATTCCTCCTTAAACAAACGGTAGATGCCAGTATGACGCCCTGCTTTGGCAAAAAAGCAGGGCGTCGTTCATAAACGGAGGGAGTTGGGGGGAATAAGTAAGGATAATTGCGGCGATTGTAGTTCAAGCAGATTGTATCATAATTTTGGTGCAGCTAAGCCGTCCTGAATTTAGTGGGCGATGGTCGAATGGGTTTCCTGGGCCAGTTGGTCGAGCGATTTGCCCTTGGTTTCCTTTTTGACGAACAGGAAGGCGGCCAGGGCGCCGACGATCGCCGGGATGACATAGAATAGAAACGACATCTGCGGCCCGAGCTTCATGCCCATTATCACACCGGCCACGATGGGCGCCAGCGCTCCGCCGAGCCGTCCGAACGCCTGGCACCAGGCGACCCCGGTGTTGCGGAACTCGGTCGGGTAACCTTCGGCCATCAGCGGCTGGACGGCGGTGATGGCGTAGTTGATGGCAAAACCCATGAAGATGTTGGCGGCAAGGATGACGCCGAAACCGCCGCTGACGAAGGCCATGAGCACGATGGAAGAACCGCCGAGCAGGTAGGCCATGATGAGGTTCGGCCGGCGGCCGATTATCTCGGCGACAAAGCCGGTCGAGCAGTTGGCGACGACGGCCGCCGCGTTGTTGGCGATGGCGAGGGCATAAGCCGACTGGAGCTTAAAGCCTTTTTCCAGCATGAGCGACGGCAGCCAGGCATTGAGGCCGTAAACGGTGAAGCAGCCGCAGAAGTAGGTAATCCAGACGCCGGCGGTGATCATCCAGTAATTCTTGGAAAACAGGGCGGCGGGACCGGCCACCTTCGGGCGCGGCGGGACGACGAGGGCTTCGGGGTCGCGCTCGGTAATCTTGCCGGTTGCCTTGTGCTCGATGTATTCAAGAATCTTGATGGCTTCGGCTTTGCGTCCTTTGCCGGCAAGCCAGTACGCCGACTCATGCATTCTGAAGTAGAGGAAAAGGGCGTACAGGGCAGGGGCGCCGCCGATCAGGTAGCATATCCGCCAGCCATAGGTAGGAACGAGCAGGGTGGGGATAAGGCCGCCCAGCACCCAGCCCACGATCATCCAGGCCATGCCGAAGGTGATGAACAGGGCGCGGCGCGGGGTAGGAGTGGATTCTGAGAAGATGGTCGTGACGACAGGGATGCAGGCGCCCAGGCCGACACCGGCCAGCACGCGGAAGAGGGCGAACTGTTCGAAGCTGGTGGCGAAGTAGATGGGAACGGTTAACAGCGAATAAGCGGCGATCGAATATACAAGGGTTTTGCGGCGGCCAATCTTGTCGGAGATGATACCCGCGCAGGCACCGCCGATTATGAGGCCGAAGAGGCTCCAGGACGAGAGGCTGCCCATCGCGACTCTGTCCAAATGCCATTCGGCGGCAATTTGCGGCATAGTGTATGATACAACCATATAATCATAGCCATCGAACACCATCGACATGCCGAGGAAGAAGAACACGGACCAGGTAAATTTGTTGACGCCCAAGGAATCGACAACTTCAGAGATGGTAAAGTTTTTCACTTTTTCATTCTCCTTTCGCTAACCCGGGTCGCATCGGAGGTGACCTGGCGTATAGCTGGACATGCCTGCAGGGTAGCTAGGCGTATCCGCCACCTCATTGCTTGTTGCTGGGGACCGTCAAACCTTCCACCAGTATTTCGGCTGCTTTTGTCATGGCGTCACTGAAGGTAATGTTGTTGCGTACGAGAAATTGGAAGTCGAGCAGTTGATCAATGGCCCCCATATAAATCTTTTTTAGAATAATTAGGTCTACCTTGGCCAAATACCCTCTATTTACTCCGTCCTCGATTACTTCTTCCAGCATCCGCCACCTTTCGTCGAAATATTCTTCAAATTTTCGCCAGCCTTGCGGGAAAAATCGTTTGATGTCCTCGATTACCTGGGTGTTAACCGGACCGAAGGCTTTGGGATGAAAGACCATGAGTGCCTTGACTTTGTCAGGCAGGGCCAGGTTTTTGTCCTGGACGATGTCGGCAATCTGTTGGCGAAGCTCGGCCAAAATGGAATCGAGAACGGCGTCGACCAGCGCTTCTTTGGAGCTGTAATACCCGTATATTGCCCGTTTGCTGACACCAAGCTCACGAGCTAATTCGGCGGTGGTGAATTTAATGCCGCGGACGTTCAGCTGGCGCAGCGCCGCCGCCAAAATTCTCTCGCGCATTCAAACCCCTCTCGGTACCGGCGCGGTTTCAACAGTACCGCGCGCCATTCCTTCCCGTAGGTTGCGGCCTATTAGGCCGCAACCGCTTAGGCCCGGTGGAAAAGGCTATTTGCCGGTTTTGTCCGTTTTCTCTTCAGCTGGCAGCTCGGTTTTGCAGAAGGGGCATACTTTTTGCTTTACGCCGCCGATGGCTTGCAGCTTCTTTTTGCAGTTCGGGCATTCAGTGGCCTTTGCTACTCCACCTGGTCGATAACACATTACAAGATACCTCCCACAATTAACGTTGCGAGGGGAGCGCGCTCCCTCCCGGCACATCGGTACGCTACCATTATTATGCAATAAACGTGCCAGCAGGGCCGCGATTGGCGAAACGGCTTGACACAGGGCTTGGCGGGCTTCTGGCGACCGCCCGGGTCGGCTGGCCGATTCTCTTTTTGGCAAACCCGCAGGTTTGTTGATAAGTTGGAATAGCAGGAAAGTCGCTGGATAATGAGCCAATCCTTTTTTGCGAATCCAGTATCATTTTAGGAACTTTTATTGCCGCAGCGGTGGGCCGGAGCGGCGCTGCTGCCGGGAAAAAAGGAAGGCCCCTCTGGCGAGGGGCCTTCCGGTGGTAACCCGGGCTTAATAGGCAATCTTGAAATCCTTCAGTTTTCTGTACAGGGTTGAACGGCTTATTCCCAACACCTCGGCCGCCGTGCGCGGGCAGTTGTTGGCATGAAGCAGGGCGGCCTCGATGGCGGCCCTTTCCAGTTTCTCCAGGCAAAGAATCCCGCCAAGCTTGTTGTTGAAATCAGCCGGTTCGCTGGTGATGGACTGGACAGTATCGGCCAGGATATAGCCTGGCAGGTTTTCCGGCTTTATGATGTCGTCCTGGGCGGTGTTGACGGCATGGATGACGGCATTTTCCAGTTGGCGCACGTTGCCGGGCCAATTGTACTCGCCGATTTTCTTGTGGACTGCCGGGCTGATCTGAGGGCTCTTCCAGCCATGGCGCTGACAGTACTTTTCGATGAAGTATTTGGTGAGAAGCTGGATATCGCCGGTTCTATTGCGCAAGGAAGGAATGTCGATCGTCAGTACCGACAGCCGGAAGTACAGGTCCTCGCGAAATTGGCTGTTCTTGACCATCTGGTAGAGGTCTTTGTTGGTGGCCACGATTACCCTGAAGTCGACTTTCTTATAGCGGCTGCCGCCGACCCGCATTATCTGCTTATCTTCCAAGGTTCTCAGCAGAACGGCCTGCAGTTCAAGCGGCATGTCGCCAATTTCATCGAGGAACAGGGTCCCGCCGTTGGCCAGCTCGATTTTGCCGGGCCGGCCGCTGCGCTCGGCGCCGGTAAAACTACCGCCTTCATAGCCGAACAGCTCGCTACCTATGAGTTCCCGTGGCATGGCGGCACAGTTGACGGCCATGAAGGGGCCGTTCGGGCAATGGGCGTTGTGGATGGCCTGGGCGAACAGTTCCTTGCCGGTGCCGCTTTCGCCGGTCAACATGATGTTTTCCGCCGAGGTGGCGAAGCGCTGGGCCAGGGCGATAGTTCTTTTAAATTCGGGATTTTCTGTAATGATGTCGGCAAAAGTATGAACGGCTATGCCGCCGGAACGGTTGGCCTGCTGTGCGGCGGCTTTGTCGTGGGAAACCAGCTTGAACACGGCCACGTTCAATTCATCGGTGTGGTGATTGATGATCGGCCGGATAATCACCTGGAAGGAAAGGTAGCGGTCGCTGCCCACCCTGATCTGCTCTTCGGTTTTAACGATGTCGCCTTTTTTGGCCATTTCCATGAGCGAGGAGTCGTAACCGAGAAACTCCCGGATATTCCGCTTGCCGACGTCTTCGTGCCTCAGCTTGAGAAAGCGCATTCCGTCCCGGTTGGCGAAGATTATTGTTCCGGTCCGGTCTACAGCGACAATCCCCTCTTCGACAAACGCCATTGTCGCACTCAGGGTATGGTGAGCGGCCATGAGCTTGTCGGTGGTGGCCTTGAGATGGCTGTCGAGCACGACGGCTTTCTGATTGGCGTCGCAAAGCTCATTGACTGTCTTCGCCAGCTGCAGGCCAGTTTCGATAGCGACCGCTATCGAATTTGTCAGAGCGAAACTATGCATACAAAGGTTCCGCAGGGTATCTTCCCCGGGCGGGTCGCTCAGGGGCTGGCTTAAGAGGACAAGGGCCGCCTGGACTGCCCCGTTTTCGTCCTTGATCGGCGCCGCGGAAGCGATGCTGTTCTGAAATGCGACGCAGTAATGCTCCGGTCCCAAGAGCTGTACGGGGCGCTTGAGCCGGAAGCACAGTTCGTGGGCTGTGGTGCCTTCGGTATGCTCGTCGGCGACGATGCCTGTGCGGGAGTTGCGGTCGGCGAGGATGGGAGGGAACTTGTTCCAGTTCCCTTCATTCATAAGGACGACGCCGGTTTTGTCGAAGAGATATAGCAGGTAACCGCAGGAAAAAAGCAGATTGCGGAAAGATTTTGTCAAAGAATTGGTCAAATCTATCAGTAGACGGTGCTGATCAAGCAGTTTCGACAATTGCTCGGGATTTAGGTTGGGGCTGGTGACGACCGTGTAAGGGTTGACTCCCAACTGGCGGGACCTGATCCAGGAGGCGGCGACCTCCTGGTCCATATATGGGTGAGTGCGAGGGTCCTCGGTTTCATTTTGCAAAAAGGCCTGCTTGTATTGCCGCAAAGCTTGCCAACGCTCATGGGCCCCCAATCCGGACCTGGAACGTTCATCGCTGGTGAAAAAATTCACTTGCATCTCGGCGGATTCGGTGCCGGCGTTCATGGTACTCACCTGCACTATTCCTCCTCTTCGCGGAAAAAATTACCTCGAACAGGTTAGAAGGTTAAAACATAAGAAAAACTAGCCTTACTCAAATTATATTATTATAACTCCATTAGTTCAACTTATAAGTTCTTAATTATCAAAAAAATACAAAAACAGGGAGTTTTCGACGGAATCCGGCCCGCGGAGCTTTTTTCATCCTGCGGCCGGCGGGGCGCGGATGGGATGGGTTATACGGCCGCCGCTGCCGCGGCCGGTTCCTAAAATGACACAGCAATCGCAAAAAAGAACTGATCGGACGGCTTCGGGGGAGCGGTCCGTTGTTTTTTTTTAGCTCGGCATGTATCAAAATGGGATCGGTGTGCCTGATTTTACTGGCGAAACCAAGCCGTGCCGCCCAGACTTCCGCCTTCTGGCAGGCTGGCACGGTTATTGCAAGGGTATTAATCAGGTGATCCGCGGGGGAGGGGCGGCAGCGGGACGGCGATCCTGTGGAGCAGATAGGCTTAAAGTCAAGCAAGGTAAGTCAAGATTAGTTTCGGAGGGGTTTGGGGGATGAACTACGACTCGCGTAGATGGGTATCGCTGGTCGCCTGCACGATTGCCAGCATGTGCGCCGGCCTGTCCTATGCCTGGAGCGTTTTTCAGAAACCGTTGGTCGGCTTGTTCAACTGGGCGCCGGCCGATGTATCGTTATCATTTACGCTCATAATGTCAACAGCCGGCACGACGGCGATATTTGCCGGCAAGGCGCTGGATTACATGCAGCCGCGGCAACTGGTCCTGCTGGGAGGCCTGCTCTTCGGCAGCGGCATCGCCGGCATGGGCTTCATCCAGTCGCTGTTCCAGCTCTATCTGTGCGCCGCCCTCGCGGGCGCGGGCCTGGGAACGGTGTATCCCGGCGGCACGATGATCAACATGGTGCGCTTTTTTCCCGACCGGCGGGGCCTGGCGTCCGGGCTGCTGACCGGCGGCTGCGGCGTGGGTCCGGTGATGTGGGCGCCGGTATCGGTCGCCCTGGTGGCCCAGTTCGGGATTTTGACCACCCTGAAGATACTGGGTGTCGTCATCATCGTCGTGGTGGGCGCGGCTTCGCGGCTGATCGCCACCGCGCCGGACGGCTACCGCCCCGCGGGGTGGACGCCGGCTCCCGCCCTGCAGGTCAGCTACGGGGTGGAAAAAACGTGGCGCCAGATGCTGAAAGATCCGGCGTTCTCCTTTTTGGCCGGCATGCTTACCCTCGGCTACATCAACGGCATGATGCTGATCGGCCACGCTTCGCCCATCGCCCAGGATTTGGCCAGGATAACGCCGCAAGAGGCGGCGGTTGTCGTGGGTCTGCTGGCCGTATTCAACACCGGGGGCCGGGTCTGCTGGGGCTGGATATCGGATAAGATCGGCCGTAACGCCGTGGTGGTGGTGCTGTTCATCCTGGGCGGTGCCGGCATGGGTGCGATGACCATGGTGACGAGCTATTATCCCCTTGTCGGCGTGGTGGCCGTCCTGGGCCTATGCTACGGCGGGTTCATGGCCCTGATCGCTCCGTTTACCGCCGACCTTTTCGGCACCAAAAACCTTGGCGTGAATTTCGGCATCCTGTTCCTGACGGTGGCGCTCGCCGCCTATGTCGGCCCCCTGCTGGCGGCCGTGGCCAAACAGGCCTATGGGGGTTATTCGCAGGCATTCTTTATCGCGATATTCCTCAACCTGGCCGGTCTCCTGATATTTGGGGCGTTCAGGCTGTACTGGAACAAAACGGCCGCCCGGCTGACGGCGCAGAGTAGCGCTCCTGCCGCAGCGGCGGGAGCGAAATCAGGCGCTGAAGCGAGGGAGGCAACATGAGCAAAAACGTCGATTTGCAGCAGGAGGGCCTGGAAATAAAGAAATCGTGCTGTTACTTCTGCCACCAGAATTGCGGGGTGCTGGCCTACGTCAAGGACGGCCGGGTGCTGGCCATCGAAGGCGACCCCGACTTTCCCACCAACCAGGGCGGCCTTTGCTGCCGGGGCAATGTTGCCCTCAAGCATCTTGACCATCCCGCCCGCGTCAATTATCCGCTGAAACGGGTCGGCAAGCGCGGCGAGGGCAAATGGGAGCGAATCTCCTGGGATCAGGCCCTAGACGAGATCGCTGCCAAGCTGGTGGCCATCCGTGACGAATACGGCGCCGAAGCGGTGGCGACGGCCGGGGGCACCGCCCGTACCGACGACTGGGCCCGGCGCCGGTTCATGAACATCTTCGGCAGCCCCAACTGCTTCCACAACTCCCATCTGTGCTGGATCCCCACCTTCATGGTGGAAACGGCCATTTATGGCTGGTGCCCGTTCGACCTCGACCTGGGGGCCAGCCGCTGCCTGGTGCTGTGGGGGCAAAACCCCGGGGCCTCGAGCATGCCGGAAATGCACCACATCAGCGAACTGCAGGCCAAGGGGCTCAAGGTTATCGTCATCGACCCCCGCTTCACAGAAACGGCCGCCAAGGCCGACCTCTGGCTGCCGCTCCGGCCCGGCTCCGACCTGGCGCTGGCGCTGGCCTGGCTTAACGTCATAATCACCGAGGGTCTTTACGACCCCGAATTCGTTACCGAATACTGCGAAGGCTTCGGCGAGCTGGCCGACCATATCGAACAGTTCACCCCCGAGTGGGCGGCGCCGCTTACCTGGCTTACGCCCGAAAAGATCCGCGAAGCCGCCTACATGTACGCGACCAGCAAGCCGGGCAACATCCAGTGGGGCGTGGCCATCGACCAGCTGGGCAAATCGGCCGGGGCGGCCATGCACGCCCGCGCTCTTCTGCGGGCGGTTACCGGCAACCTCGACTGCCCCGGCTCCGACCTCTTAACCGGCCCCAGCCAGGACTCCATCACCGACGAGGAAATGGAAGCCAACGACCTGCTGCCGGAAGAACAAAAGGCCAAGCAGCTCGGCGCCGACCGCTATAAACTCGTTACCTGGCCCGGCTACAGCCGCATCGCCGAACTGACGAAAAAGCACTGGGGCAAGGCGCCGACCGCCGAGTGGATGTGCGAAGCCCATCCGCCCACCGTCTTCAACGCCATCCTCACCGGCGAGCCTTACCCCATCAAAGCCCTGCTGGTATCGGCCACCAACCCGGTCAACTCCTACGGCCAGAGCGGGACGACGCTGGAGGCCCTGCGTAAGGTCGATTTCCTGGTGACCTGCGAGTACTGGATGACGCCGACGGCCGCGCTCTCCGACTACGTGCTGCCGATCGCCGGCGCCCTGGAACGGCCGACAATCACCAACTCCTACGGCTGCGCCGACTTCCTCCTGGCGTCCCAGCGGGCCATCCAGCCCATGTACGAACGGCACAACGACTATAATTTCTGGCGCGATCTGGGCCTGCGCTTCGGCCAGGCCGAGATGTGGCCGTGGGCGACGGTGGAGGACGCCTATAATTACCGTCTCGAGCCGCTGGGCTACGGCGCCGAAAGCTATGACGAGTTCGTCGAGCAATACCGCTTCCACTTCCCGGAGCGGGAGTACTTCAAATACAAGCGGATGGGCTTCGGCACGCCGTCGGGAAAAGTCGAGCTTTATTCGTCAACCCTAAAGGAGCTTGGCTATCCGCCGCTGCCCGAGTACTGCGGACCGGCCGAAAACGAGGTGGACGATCCGGAGCTGGCCAAGGAATACCCGCTAGTCCTGACCACCGGCAACGGCTTCATGCCTTTCCATCATTCCGAGCACTTTCAGATAAAAGAGTTGCGGTTTCTACGCCATGAGCCGCACGTCGAGATCAACCCGGCCACCGCGGCCGAGCTTGGCATCGCCGACGGCGACTGGGTCTTTATTGAGACCCGCCGCGGCCGGATAAAGCAGAAAGCCTCGCTTACTCAGGGAGTCGCCCCGCGGGTTATCGTGACCGAGCGCGGCTGGTGGTTCCCGGAGCGGAGCATGAACGAACCCGAACTCGGCGGCTGCCTGGAGGCCAACACCAACGTGCTTACAAGCACCGCCGACGAGCACTGCGATCCCCTCAGCGGCACCTGGGCCAACCGGGGCCTGTTGTGCAAAGTTTACAAGGCGGATGCGGGAAAGGAGGGCCAGTAGCATGGCGCGCTATGCTATCGTATTCGATCTCAAGCATTGTGTCGGCTGCCATTCGTGCACCGTCGCCTGTCGGGTGAACAACGACCTGCCAATCGACATGATTTACAATCCCGTCACC
>JAEZLU010000210.1 GCA_023415075.1 Bacillota bacterium | reverse complement strand
GCTTCTTCCTTGCTGAGCATGCCGACCGCCAGCGCCGCCACCCCCGGCACGGCCCTGGCAAAATCGAGAGCCTCGCCGTAGCGGTCGGCCAGGTGGCCGCCGGCCATCGCCTTCATGACGTACAGGCCCTTGCCGTTGCCGGCCGCCTCTTCCATGGCGGCCCGCATCGCCACCGCATCGCCGCCCAGTATGCCGACAGCCAGGAGGTTATAAAGCGGATGGATTACATCGACCTCCGGCTGGGCCGCCGCCGCCCGCACCACCTCCACCGAATGGGTGGAGATGCCGACCGCCCTGATTATGCCGGCTTCTCTGGCCTCGCACAGGTAGCGGAAGGCCCCGGCCCGCTCCTCAAAAACCCTGGCCGTCGCCCGGGCGGCATGAAGCATGAAAATATCGAGCATGTCCCGCCTGAGGGCCTGCCTGGCCTCGGCCACCGCCTGCCGCATCTCCTCATAGCCGGTGGCCCATGACTTGCTCGATATCACGACCGGTTTGTCGTAGCCCTCGAGGGCCCGGGCGACGATCGGATAGGTCTGGTAGCGCTGGGCGGTATCGATGAAGCTTACGCCGAGCTTGAGACAGTGCCTAATGATTTCGGCGGCCGCGTCGATGGCCAGATTGGCCTGCAGCGGCCCTGCCGGCAGCGTGCCGTAACAGATCTCGCTCACTTTAATGCCGGTTTTCCCCAATTCATTTTGCCGCACAATATCGCTCCTCTCTGAGGCTCACTAAGATACTTATACGACGCCGTCGGCCGGTGACCTCCTTCAACTTCCAGCTATAAAACATCGCTCAGCCTTGATACTAGCTAGTAGAGGGAGGAACTTTCCTACAAAAAACATGGAAAAGGGGAAGATAATGCCAGTAAACGTCGGCATCCCACGAGCACTGCTCTTTCATGAATTTGGCGAGTTGTGGCAAGGGTTTTTTCATAATCTGGCAACACCGGTTCACCTGTCCGCCGAAACCAACCGCCAGATGTTGGACTGTGGCACGAAGCTTGCCATCGACGAATCCTGCCTGCCGTTAAAACTTTACTTGGGGCATGTGGAAACGTTGCTGGACAATTGCAGTCACATATTTGTCCCCCGCATAATCCGCTACCATCGCGACTTTTATCTATGCGCCAAATTTGCCGGTTTGCCAGATATCGTCAAAAACACTTTTCATCTCCCTGATACGCGAATCATCGCCCCCGATATCGAAACAAACTGGCGGGTCGGCTATTATAAGGCCATCAAAAGCGTAGCAGCGATCACCGGCAAGTCGACGCTAACCGGTGAAGCCGGCTTTCGTAAAGCTTTGGCAGACTGGCGGCAGCTGCCCGCCGCCCCTGCGGTCAGTCCTTTTCAGGCCCAAGTGGCGGTTGTCGGCCACGGTTATATTCTGAAGGATGATTTTCTTTCTCGGGAAATTTTTGCCACTCTGAGGCGACGGGGAGTTGCCACAGTAACGCCTGATGCCCTGCCAATAAAAATGATTTATGATGAAGCCCGCCGGTTTGCGCCTGATCTTTACTGGCAATTGTCGGCAAAGCTCGCGGGAGCAACCGCCCACTTCGCCAGCCGCTTTGACATCGCCGGCATAATCCTTGTGTCGAGCTTTGGTTGCGGCCTTGATTCGATGATGAACGAGTATCTGGAATACCATGTTTTGCGCAACTGCGGTAAGCCCTACCTGATGATCAACCTCGACGAACACACCGGCTGGGCCGGCATAACCACAAGGATAGAAGCCTTTTGGGACATGGTGGAATGGAGGCGAAAAAAATGAAAGTAGCCTATCCCCATATGGGTTATCTGAGTTCACCCATCCGCTATATGCTGGAAAACCTCGACGTTGAGGTTACCGAGGCGCCTCCCATCAGCAAAAAAACGCTGGAGCTTGGTGCGTCTCACTCGCCGGAAGGGGTCTGCCTGCCTTATAAACTGAGCATGGGCAATTTCCTCGAAGGGCTCCAGCAGGGTGCCGACACACTTGTTACGATGTGCGGAGCTGGCAAATGCCGCCTGGGGTTTTACGGGGCAATACAGAAAATTGCCCTGGCCCAAGGTGACAATGTAAAATTTCACACTCTGAACACCGATAATTTGCTGCGGGATTTGTATCGCTTTTTGCGGGAAGCGGCCCCGCAAGCCAGTCGGCTGGCTGTGTTAGCCAGTATATCCCTGGCGGTGAAAAAACTCCGGGCGCTGGATGATTTGGTTGAAGCCAAGAATTTTCTCGGGGCGCGGGCCGACAATCCGGAAAGGGTTTTGGGCGCTTGCGAATACGGTGCAGGCGAAATTGCCGAGGCTGAGACCTTCGGCGAAGTCAATCACATCCGCGATGTGACAATCAATACTATGCGTTCTTACTGGGCAAAAAACAAACCCGCACCGCCGCGGGTCGCCTTTGTAGGTGAGTTTTATCTTTTGCTTGAGCCGTATGCGAACCATTGGCTTGAGGATTCGCTCATCCGTCAGGGGATCGCCGTAAAAAAATTCGTGCGCACAGGCGACTGGGCTTATGCGAAAATGTTTTTAGAAATGCTCGGCCTGTACCGCGAAGAGCATGAATTTCTCGCCCAGGCCAGGCCTTATCTCAGCCACCATGTAGGCGGCGACGGTCTGAAGTCGGTAGGAACGTCTTTGTGGTGCGCCCGCCAGGGCTATGACGGCATTATCCATGTTTTTCCCCTCGGCTGCATGCCTGAGGTGGTGGCCCAGTACGCACTGAAAAACATCGCCGCCGATTATGGCCTGCCTCTTTTGACGCTGAGCGTAGACGAGCACGCCAGCAGTGTCGGTATCACGACCCGCCTGGAGGCGTTCGTGGATTGCATAAAACGGAAAAAGCTCAGAAGTTAGCGGTACTGACGCCCCATTTGCCGCAGCGGTCGCCCCAGCGGGCCAGCACAGCGTCGGCCAGCTTTATCTCGACAATCTCGCAGGTGTTGGCGCAGCCGTCGCACTCGAAGCCGACGGTACCGTAGGGCTGGTCGACAAGCTCGAAGCCGCGGAAAGCGCTGCCGGCCCGACCGGCTGTCGCCTCGCCGGCCAAAAGGGCGGCGCCGATTGCCCCCATGACGCCGAAATGGGCCGGCACGGTTACCGTCAGTCCCAGGGCCTCTTGGAAGGCTTTCTTCATGCCGGCGTTGGCGGCCACTCCCCCCTGGAAAAGGACCGGCCCCTCGATCCGCTTGCCTTTGCCGACATTGCTCAGGTAGTTGCGCACCAGGGCCTGGCAGAGGCCGCCGACGATGTCGGCCAACTGATGGCCGCTCTGCTGCTTGTGAATCATGTCCGATTCGGCGAAAACGGCGCAGCGGCCGGCGACCCTGACCGGAGCGGTGGCCGCCAGAGCCAGGCGGCCGAAATCTTCGATGGCCAGCCCCAGACGGGCGGCCTGCTGGTCAAGAAAGGAGCCGGTGCCGGCGGCGCAGACGGTGTTCATGGCGAAGTCGCAGACTATGCCGTCCTTTAGCAGGATGATCTTCGAATCCTGGCCGCCGATTTCGATGACGGTGCGGACATCGGGGACGGCATGGAGGGCGGCCACGGCATGGGCGGTTATCTCGTTCTTCACGCAGTCGGCCCCAAGAATGACGCCGGCCAGCTGCCGGCCGCTGCCGGTGGTGCCGACGCCGGCTACCGTGTAGGATTTGCCGCTGGCCCGCACGCGGCCGAGGGCCTCCTGGATGGCGGCGACCGGTCGGCCACGGGTCCGCAGATACACCGTTTCCAGCACTCTGCCGGCTTCGTCGACAGCGGCGACATTCGTGCTCACCGAACCGAGGTCGATTCCTAAGAATACTTTCATGCCCTGGCCTCCCCACAATTTTTCACCAGCCTATTTTCCCCGCTTTGGCCGCTTGCATACAGGCGGCCGCCGGGGCGCATAATCGCCGGCTGAGTAAGCATAATAAAAAAACGGAACAGAAGGGAGGTTTCGCACTATGCTGAAGTTTTTGGCCGGGGTAGCCCTGGGCGCCATCGTCGCCACTTTGGTCGGCCATACTTACCGCGAGCGGGAAAAAGAGCAACTGGTGGACGAGATCGCCCGACTGTACGAGGAAAAGTGCCGGGAGCCGGCCGAGTACTACTGACGGCAGGCGGCGCACTGGCGGCGAAAGAATAAGGAGCGGGGCCAGCCCCGCTCCTTTGCGTTTTTTGTTGTCAGCGTCAGATTATATTGCGTTTGGCCAGGCCGGCAACTTCTTCGGCCGTGAGCCCGAGAAGCTCGCCGAGGATCTCGGCGTTGTGCTGGCCGAGCATTGGCGCCGGGGCGTCTACGCTGCCGGGGGTGGCCGACATTTTTATCGGCGCACCGGCCATTTTGACCGGTCCGGCCACCGGGTGGTTGGTTTCGACGATCATTTCCCGGAACAGCACCTGCGGATCGCTAACGACTTTATCGATGGTGTTTATCGGGCCGCAGGGTATGCCGGCCGCCTCCAGTTCGACAATCCACTCGTCCGTGGTCTTGGCCTCGAGAGCAGGCTGCATGTAGGAGTAAAGGGCCTTGTAGTTCTGGGTGCGCAGGGAGTTGGTCTTGAAGCGTTCGTCGGCTTTCATGGCCGGCTGGCCGATGATGTCGCACAGCTTCTCGAACAGCCGGTCGTTGCCGGCGCCGACGATGATGTAGCCGTCCTTCGACTTGAAGGCGTCGAAGGGGGTGATCGACGGATGGCGGGTGCCCAGGGGTTTAGGGGCGCTGCCGGACACGAAGTAGCGGGCGATGGCGTTTTCCAGGATGGCCAGCTGGCAGTCCAGCATCGATACGTCGATTTTCTGGCCCTCGCCGGTTTTCTCCCGGTGGTGGAGAGCCATGAGGACGCCGACGGTGGTGAACAGGCCGGCGATGATGTCGCCGATCGACGCACCAACCCGCACCGGGTCGCCGCCTTCGGGGCCGGTAATGCTCATGATGCCGCCCATCGCCTGGGCCAGTATGTCGTAGCCGGGCTTCTGGCTATAGGGGCCGGTGTGGCCGAAGCCGGAACAGGCGCCGTAAATGATGC
>JAEZLU010000356.1 GCA_023415075.1 Bacillota bacterium | reverse complement strand
GTATAGCTCTTGTATATATCGAACAGCTTGCCACCGACGACGCCAGCGGCCGATACCATGATGGCGGCGATGGCCTGCAGGTTGCCGTTGATCTTGGGATAGGCGGCCATCCCGAAGAAGTGGCCGAGCATGGTGTTCTGGGCGACGAACGACCAGCCGAAGCCGGCACCGTAGCAGATAGCGGCGATGTAGGCGGCTACCATGGCGGTGGGGCTGGCCAGGACGGCCAGGTAGGAGCCGATGAAGTAGCAGCAGATGCCCAGCATCATGACGTAACGGGCCGCAATCCGGTCCATCAGCCAGCCGCTTATCAGCCGGCCGAGGATGCCGCCCATGGTGAAAAGGCCCATGGCGAAAGCCGCGTCGGCCGGGCTGATGCCCTTGCCCCTGAGGTGCATGATCCAGTGGGCGGTAAAGAAGAAGAAGGGCCATTGGCTGGCGGCGGCGGCCACGACGGTCAGCCAGTAAATGTAGCTTTTATACACCTGCGCCGGTGTCCAGGCGTATTTGGTGACAAGGGCGTTGGCGGGCGAAGCCGCCTGGGCCGCCGGGTCGGGTTCCGAACCGTCGGGGATTTGGCCGAGATCCTGCGGGCGTTCCTTGACGAAAAGGAACGCGATGATGCCGCTGAGGACAGCGATGCCGGTGACGACCATCCAGGCCAGCCGCCAGTCGCCGTTCGTGGCGGCGATTACTTTGTTCATCGCCGGGGCACCGATAAAGCCGGCGAAGCCGGATGCGGTCATGGCCACGGCCATCGCCCGGCCGCGAAAGCGGACGAACCAGCGGGTTACCGCCGTCGACAGGGCGATGATCGTGCCCATGCCGATGCCGGAACCAACGAGGACGCCAAAACCCACCAGGTAGTGCCACGGCTGGGTGGCGACCTGCGACAGCCACAGCGTGCCGATGATCAGTACGCCCGAGCCCATCATGAACGTGCGGCGGATGCCCCACTTGGTTATCGTCATGCCGACGACTATGGCCACCAGGCCGATACACAGGTTGAGGAGCGAAAAGCCCAGGCCGAAGGTGGCGCGGTCCATGGGAATGTCCTTAATCAGGTAAGAGTTGATAACAGCGCCGCCATACAGCGGGAAACCCATGTTTAGGAGGTAAAGGCACCACAGGGCCCCTACCAGTTTCCACCCGTAGAACTTTTGTTCATTGCCCATTCAGTCAACCTCCACATTCAATTTGTTAGCCGTACCGGAAAGCCACGCCGAACGTTCCCCGCGGATAGTTCCAGCGGGTGATGCCCTTGTCCTTGCACATCACCCGGCAGGTACCGCACTCCAGGCAACCGGCAAAATCAAAGTTAATCTCTCCTCCCTTCAACGTATATAGGACCGCGGGGCAGACCACTAAACAGGGTTTGTCGGCACACCGGGAACAGATGGCTTTATCGAGTATGATATGAGGATTGCCTTCGTCAACGGTGAATTTGTTGAGTCCCAGCAGTTCCTCAGGGCCTTGTTTTTTGATGGTCATAGTGCGCGATACCCCTTCCAGCCGTCGGCCAATAGCTGGCCGAAGGTAACGTGTCGCTTGACAATCTGGAGAATGGCCTTGTCCATCCTCACCGGGACCCGGCCGTCGACGGTGAACAGGTACTTCATCACATCATTGGCCAGTGCCGGATATTCGCTGAACAGCCGCGGCATCTCCAGGATGTGGTGCCAGCCGGCGAACAGCTTCATGCTCGGCAGCAGGGACAATTTCTCCAGTTCCTGCATGTACAGGGGGCCGACGGCCGCCGTGTCTTGGGCGTGGATAACGGCGCTGGCCGCCGCCACGCCGCTGACGATGGCCAGGTCGATGCCGCGGATGATCATGCCGGTGTTGATGCCGAAGCCGGCGGCGTCGCCGACCATGACCAGGCCGTCGCGATACAGCTTGGCGGGCATGCCGCTGAGTCCGATCTCCGGCACGAGATGGGCGCCGTATTCCACCGTTGTCCCGCCCTCGATAAGCGGCTGGATGGCCGGGTGCATTTTTAGCTCCTGGAGAATCTCCTGGATCTTTTTGCCTCGGCGGGCCGCCCCTTCGGGATTGAAGACTATTCCCAACGATATGCTGCCTTTGTTGGTGTAGAGGAACATGCCGCCGGAGGTGCCTTCGGTGCAGCCGAGGGCCAGCCGGGCCGCGCCCTCGTCCGCTGTCAGGTTGAAGCGTTCGGCGATTATCTCGTCAGGTAACTCGATTATCTCTTTGATGCCGACGCCCACCGCCTGCGGCGCAATATCCCCCCGCAGTCCGGCCTTTTGACCTATCAGCGAATTGACGCCGTCGGCGGCAATGACCACGTTGGCGTACAGATCGTCTTCGCCGGCCTTAATGCCGACTATTTTGCCGTCTTCCGCCAACAGCTCATCCACCAGGATGCCGGTGGCCAGCATAGCTCCCTGAGCCTCGGCTTCCGAAGCAAACCATTCGTCGAAGGGTGCCCTAAGCACGGTGTACGACTGGGGTATATCCTCGCCGAGGCCGAAGTCGGCGTAGTCGATGGTTACTGCGCTGTTTGCCCCTAGCATCATGATCTGTTCGCGCGCGACCTTGCGCTGGAGAGGCGCCCGCGTGTATAGGCCGGGCTCGACAATTTCCAGGGCGTAGGTATAAATCCGGCCGCCGGTAACGTTCTTGCTGCCGGCGGTGACGCCCCGCTCAACCAGGAGAACGCTTTTGCCCTGACGGGCCAGCACGTACGCGCAGGCTGCTCCCGCCGGGCCGGCGCCGATTACTATCGCATCGAATTTTTCGTCGGCGGACATTAGACCACTCCTATAAATCAGCTGATTTATTTGGCAATTGGACAACTTGTTACGATTTTTTCAGCGCGGCGGCCAGCAGTGGTGCCACCTCATACAGGTCACCGACTATACCGTAGTCGGCCGCCGCGAATATCGGCGCCTTTTCGTTCGTATCCACGGCGACGATAAGCTTGGCGTCGCGGATGCCGGCCACGTGTTGCACCTGTCCGGATACTCCCAGGCTGAGGTAGAGGTCGGGCTTCACTTTCTGGCCGGAAATGCCGATATAGCGCTCGACCGGCAGCCAGTGATAATCCTCGGCCACCCCGCGAGTACAGCCGATTTCCGCCTCCAGAGCTTTCGCCAAGGCCTCGACGAGCGCCATATCCTCCTTTTTGTTCAGCCCGCGTCCGACGCAGACCACGCGCGCGGCGGCAGCGATGTCAGACCCCTGACGTTCTATCGGACAGACCTCGCTTACGGTCACGCGGGCGTCGGCGGCCGCCGCCTGCTGGCTGACGATCCGCCCTTGCCCACAGGTAGTTGCCGCTGCCTTTTCGAAAGTGCCGGCAGCGATGGTGACGACGGCCGGCAGCACGGTGGTTTCTGTGGCCACCGCCAGCCCGCCGTACAGCAGGCGGGTTGTTTGTAGATGGTCGTCGGCAATTTTGACGGTTTGTGCCTCGGTTATCAGGCCTGCGTCCAGTCTTGTCGCGACCTTGGCGGCAATGTCTTTGCCGCGGGCCGTGCCGCCGACAAGAACGATGCTGACCATTCGCTCGGCGGCCAGTTCGCCGATAGCCTGCGCGTAGCCCTCCGTCCAGTTTTGGGTACCCTTCAGGACTATCACCTCCTCGACGCCGGCCGCCGCCAGTTTGGCGGCATCGGCGTCGGCAAGGGCGACCGCCAAAAGCGGCTGATTTACCGTTCCCTTAAGGCTGAGGCCTGCAGTGACGAGCTCCATGGCCATCTCGCTATTTTCAGAAAAGATCAGTATACCTGGCATTATTTCGGCCCCCTTCCTTATGAGACGCCTTCTTTGGCGAGAGCGGCGACGAGTTTGGCTACGTTTCCGGCCTGATCTGCCTCTTTGAAGAGGACATTTTTACGGTTCATGACGAAGCCTTTGACCGACAGGCTGACGGTCTTCGGCGCAAGTTGGCCGGGCGCTAAGCCTAATTCGGCGAGTTTAAGCTCCTCCGAGGTTTTTTTGGCGGCGGCCAATACTTGCTTCAGGCTGGGAATACGCGGCTTGTTGATCTCCGGCAGCACGCTTACGACCGCCGGCCCGTCCACCATAATCACCTCAGTACAGTCGCCGAGCTTGCGCGTAGCGACGACACGGCCATTTTCCAGCTGCAGTTTCTGCACACATGTGATCGACGGCAAGCCGAGACATGCGGCCAGCCGGGGAGCGGTCTGCTGGTTGTAGGCATCCGAGCTGCCTTCGCCGCAGAGGATGACATCATAGGGGCCGGCTTTTCTGATGGCGGCGGCAAGGACGTTGGCGGTCACGTGGCCGTCCGCCTTGCCCGCGGCGGGGTCGGCGATGTAGAAAACCTTGTCCGGTCCCCGTGACAGAAGGTCTTTCAGCGATTGTCTGACGGCGTTGTCGCCGAAAGTCAGGGCGTCGACCGACACTCCCTGGCTTTCCTGGAGCAGGACCGCCTCTTCGATAGCGTTTTTGTCGTAATCGCTGATCTTGTATTTGGCACGGCTTTGGTCGAGTGAGGCGTCAGCGGCGTTAACCCTTATGTCTTGCTCGTCCGGGACCCATTTGTAGCAGACTAGTACTTTCGGCATTGTTTTCTCCTTCCAGAATAGCGATGTCAGGCCAGCACTTCAGCGGCAATGGTCTTTTCCGGGAAGTCGGCGGAACTGTTCTTGATGATGACGCCTTTGACGTCGCGGTAGAAGCGGGAGGCGACCATTTCCTCGCTGTAGCCGTAACCGCCTTCGATCTGGACGGTGTCGATGAGGGCGTTCTGACCGATGCGACCTGCGAAAAGCCGGATAATGGCGGCCTCGGTGGCGCAGGGCTGGCCGTCATCGACGAGGGCAGCAGCGTGATACACGGCAAGTCTCGTTAGATGGATGTTGGCTGCCATATCGGCGAGCATAGTCTGGATAGCCGGGAAACTGGCGATCGGCCGGCCGAACTGGATACGCTGCTTGCCATATTTGGCCGCGTCCTCCATCGCGGCCTGGGCGATGCCGACGACCATCGCTCCTTCGGCGATACCTGCTACCTCCTGGATGCCGGCAAGTATCGCCGCTCCCTGGCCCTCCGGGCCGAGGAGGTTGGCGGCCGGTACCTTGACATCGTCGAAAACGATTTCCGCCCATTGGCAGCCGCGCAGTCCCATCTTGCCTATCTGGCGGCTTACTTCCAGGCCGGGCGTTTTAGCATCGACGATGAAGGCGCTAAGGCCCTTGGCCCCCGCTTCCGGGTTGGTCATGGCGAAAACGATGTAGACACCGGCGGCGCCGCCGTTGGCGACAAAGGTTTTTTTGCCGCTCAGGAGATAACTGTCGCCCTCGCGCCCGGCCATCACCCGGTCGGCGCCGGCCCCTAGGGCGGCCCCCGGTTCGAGGGCGGCCACGGCGCCGAGCAGCTTGCCGCCGGCCATGCCGGCGAGGTAAACCTTTTTCTGGGCCTCGTTGCCCCAGCGGCTCACCGCGTAGGCGGCCGCCGAGGCGTGGTTCACTAGGATGGCGGCCACGGCGCCGCTGACCTTGGCCAGTTCCTCGACCGTCAGGATGTAGCTGAGGTAACTGGCCTCGGCGCCGCCGTATTCGCCCGGCAGATAAAGGCCGAGAAAGTCGTGCGCGGCCATTTTGGCTACGACTTCAGCCGGGTGGAGACCGCTTTTGTCGATCTCGGCCGCCACCGGCTCCACGTATTCCTTGGCAAACTCACGCGCGTTCTGCTGAATAAGCTGTTGTTCCTCCGTCAGTGGATAGCTCATATGTTTCCCCTCCCTTGTTCTTGCTGCGGCCCGGTCAGGCATTGAGCAACTGCCCGGAGATTACCAGCCGCTGCACCTGGTTGGTGCCTTCGTAGATTTGGGTTACTTTGGCGTCACGCATGAGTTTTTCGGCAACGGCGTCTTTCGAGTAGCCGTATGCCCCCATGATTTCTACTGCATCGGCAGCCACTTTCATGGCCGTGTCCGTGGCGAAGGTCTTGGCGATGGCCGCTTCCTTGGTATAGGGGGCACCGGCTTCTTTAAGGCGGAAGACGTTGCGGGTCAACTGGCGGGCCCCCTCTACCTGAATGGCCATGTCGGCCAGCCTGAAGGCTACGCTTTGGTGGGCGGCCAGCGGTTTGCCGCTGATATCGACCTGGCTTTTGGCGAATTTCACGGCCTCGTCCAGCGCCCTCTGGGCAATGCCAATACCGATGGCGGCAACCATCGGCCGGCCGAGGTCGAGCGTTTTCATGGCAATCTTCATACCCTCGCCCTCCTTGCCGAGAAGGTGGTCCCTGGGGATGCGCACATTTTTTAGGATAAGCTCCACCGTGTTGGAACTGCGGATGCCCATCTTGTGCTCGACGCTGCCGACCATCAATCCGGCCCGTTCTTTTTCCACCAGGAAAGCGCTGAGCCCCTTGACGCCCATTTCCGGATTGGTCGAGGCAAACACGACCATGATGTCGGCGTAGCCGCAAGTCGTGGCAAAACACTTCGTTCCGTTCAGTACCCACTCGTTGCCGTCGGCCTTTGCGGTGGTGGCTACGGCGCCCGCGTCCGAGCCGGCCCCCGGCTCGGTCAGGGAGAAGCCGCCGATGCCGCCGGCTACCAGCTTTCCAAGGAAGAGTTTCTTCTGTTCTTCCGTCCCGGCGATCAAGAGAGGGTAGGCGCTTAGGCCGTTGCCATTCAGGGTGGTGGCGAAGGCGGCGCAGCCGTAGGACCATTCTTCGACGATGAGTTCCTGAGACAGAGCGTCGTAGCCTGGCCCCCCGTACTCGACAGGCACGGCATTGCAGTGCAGGTTGACTTTCTTGGCCTCATCGAGCACGTAGGCGGGAAACTCGCCGGTGCGATCGTATTCGGCGGCCACGGGAATGATGTGCTGGGCGGTAAAATCCCGTGCCAACTGCTGAAGTCTTTGCTGCTCGGGTGTCAGCGATTTGTCTGCCATGGTTTCATCACCCTTTCGTTTTGGCTTTGATGAGTTGCTTCAGATCGCCCCACTTCGGCTGGAAAATGCCGGCGGGCATTGTTTTCAGATTGGGCGAGATGCGAGGTTTGAACTCCATGAAGGCCAGCACGTCTTTATCCAGGTCGACGCCGGGGGCGATTTCCACGAGGGTTACCTCGCCATTTTCCAGCGTGAATACGGCCCGCTCGGTGACATAGACGACCGGTTGGCCGACCTTGGCCGCGTACTTGCCGCTGAAGGTGACGTGCTCGACCTGGTCGACGAACTTTTTGCCCTTGCCTTCCTGGAGAATAATAAGCTTGCCGTCCTCGGCGGTTACCTGCAGGCCGCCGGCGGTAAACGAGCCGCAGTAGACGACCTTTTTCGATGTCTGGGTGATGTTGATGAAGCCGCCGCAGCCCATAGCCCGGCCTTTGAATTTGCTGACGTTGACGTTGCCGGCTTTATCGGTCTGAGCCAGTCCAAGGAAAGCGACATCGATGCCGCCGCCGTCGTAATAGTCGAACTGGGCGTGGTGCTCGACCACTGCCTCGGCATTGTACGAATGGCCGAAATGCGGCA
>JAEZLU010000317.1 GCA_023415075.1 Bacillota bacterium | reverse complement strand
CCCTCAAATACGGCAAGGTCTCCCAGGTAGCCCCCGTCGACAAATTAAGCGTCGTCATGGCCACCATCATCGCCGTCCTCTTTCTCGGCGAGCGGGTCAGCCTCCTAGGCGGCGCCGGCATAGCCCTCATCGCCCTAGGCGCCATCCTGGTGGCCTTGGGCTGACAAATCGGTCCCACAGCACGCAAGGGAGCGGTATTCCGCTCCCTTTAATTTTTGCAGCGCATTTTCCGCCAACTGGCGAACATTGTTAAAATTGGCGCGAACCTCGCAAATTCGACAGGGATTTCCTGGGACGACGCCGAAGGTAATTTAAAATGGTTATCATTAGAAAGACGATCTTACCCGGCCGGCAAGGCCGGCTCTGATCACACGGCACTGACAGCGGCACCAGAAACACTGGGGAGGTTCACGAATGAAAGGCACCATTGTAGGAACCTGGGTCAAAACCGCCCACAAGCTGTGGGGCGACGAACTGGCGAACGACGCCGCCAGGGAAGTAGGCTGGCCGGCGGATAAACTTTTCCTGCCCACCGAAGACATCGCTGACGAAAAGCCGCGCCGCTATATGGCCTACATAGCTGAAAAACTCCACAAACCGGTGGACGACATCTGGTTCATGGTCGGCAAAGAGAACCTGGAGACCTTCTCCCAGGTCTACCCGGCCTTCTTCCGCCAGGAAAACCTCTACTCCTTCCTGCGGTCAATGTACGACGTCCACGTCGTCGTCGTCAAGCGTATCGCCGGCGCCAGCCCGCCCGAACTCCGGATGGAGCCGGTAAGCACCCATGAGGCCATCCTCAGCTACCGGTCCCGGCGGGCGATGTTCGGCTACTTCCGCGGCCTGCTGGCTGGCGCCGCCGAGCACTTCAAAGAAGACGTCCGGATTGAAACAGTCGAAACCGGTGAAGACAGCCTGAGGCTCAGGCTCCGCTTCGCCCAGCCGATTACCCGTACCGTCAGCTACGGCGTCAACCGCTTCCTGGCCTTCGGCGTCCTTCGGAGCCTGGCGGCCAAGATCGGCCTGGCGTCGACCTTTGCCACCGCTCTGGTGTTAGGGATCCTCAGTGGCGTTGGCGCTGCCGCTCCCGTCTGGCTGGCCCTGCCGGTCGGTGTGGCCGTCTGGCTGGCCGCGGCTCTGCTGCTCAGGCCGCTTGGCGCCATCCGCGAGGAGATCGACGGCATCCAGCAGCACCGCTACTTCACCGAAACCAACATCCGTACCAAGGACGAGCTCGAAACCGTCATGACCGCCCTGGCCGCCTACAAGATCAGGGTCAAAAGCGAATTTACCGGCTTTAAAGGCATCACCGACGAAATGGACGACTACGCCGCCACCTTCGGCAGCCTGGCCGACCGTATGCGCCAGACCTCGAACGAAATTTCCGGCGTCGTCGTCGATGTAGCCAACGCCGCTTACAGCCAGGCCCAGGAAACCGAGCACGCCGCCGGCATTTTGAACGGTAATCTGGAAACGCTGCAGACGGTGGTCACTGAGCAAAACCGCAACAAAGAGCAGCTCGAGCAGGCGGTCGACGAAATCAACAAAGGCTTCAGCGAAGTCCAGGTTTCCAGCGGCAAGCTCACCGCCAGCATGAAGAACTTCGCCGACGTCAAGGTCTCGGCCGACAACCTCAAGGAGCAGGCCGCCAAGATCAACGAAATCATCGGCATGGTGGCCGCCATCGCCGGCCAGACCAACCTGCTGGCCTTGAACGCGGCCATCGAGGCCGCCCGGGCCGGCGAGCACGGGCGCGGCTTCTCGGTCGTCGCCGAGGAGGTCAGGAAACTGGCCGAGCAGTCCCACGGCCACTCGGAAACCATCTCCAACAACCTTGAAGTACTCACCGAAATCATCGGCAAAGTCGTCGCCATGATCGACGACGAATACGATATCCTGGCGGCGGCCAGCCAGCAGCTCGACGTCGTCGTCGCCCGCAACCAGCGGAACGTCGACAACATTCACGCCGTGGCCGACAACATCGTCGACATGATCAGCAAACTCGAACAGGAAATGACCGGCCTCAATAAGGTGTTCAGCAAGGTCGAGTCGCTGGCGGCCATCTCCGAGGAAAACTCGGCGGCCAGCGAGGAAGTCAGCGCCTCGGTCCAGATCTACAACGATAAACTCCAGGACATGCTCGAGAAAATCGGCGAATTCAAAAAAGTCATCGCTCACTTCGGTGAAGACATCAACCAATACCGGACCTGAGAAGTTCTCAGCCATACAAAAAGGGAGCGGCCCGCCGCTCCCTTCAGGCTGCCGATAAAGGCCCATCTGCGGCGTTGCTCCTCAGGTCGCTTGCTTGCGTACGTTCGATGTACGCGGCGCCGCGCGACCTTCCGGTGCGCCTTGCATCTGGACCTTTCTAGCCAGCCTGGGTTTGTCTACACTCTAAAAAGACTAGCCGGCAAGGCGAGTCTTTTATCCAAATTGACTACGGCAAAAAAAACAGACCGCGGACGATGGGTCCGGGGTCTGTTTGCCTATTGACGGATATTCGGTGCCGCTACTTCCCGTTCGCCGATGCTGTTTTTTATCCGCTCGAACAGCAAGTGGGAAGTATCGCCGTGTACAAGATCGTCGTTGGCCATGGCGATGGCCTTTTCGGCGCACAGGTCGCAGCGGCCGAGGCACGGTTCGGTTTCGATGGAAACGTTGGTGAACTCTTCCTTGGCCCTTTGGACCACCTTATCCATGCCGGGGTGGATATCCAGATTGTTTTGACAGAATCTCAGTGTATTCATAAGCCCCCACCTTTGCAAGCGCGTTTACAAAACCTATTGTGGCCTGGGACCGCTCTTTT
>JAEZLU010000257.1 GCA_023415075.1 Bacillota bacterium | reverse complement strand
AAGCCGCCGCGGACGGTCGAGCAGGGCCTGTTCGCCAAGCCGACGGTGCTGAACAATGTCGAGACGTTCGCCAACGTGCCGCTGATCATTCTGCGGGGCGCGGCCTGGTATAAGTCGATAGGCCCTGAGAAGAGCCCGGGAACCAAGGCCTTCGCCCTGACCGGCAATATCGAGAACACCGGCCTGATCGAGGTGCCGATGGGCACGACGCTGAAGGAGATAATCTTCGATATCGGCGGCGGCATCCGCGGCGACGCCGGCTTCAAGGCGGTGCAGATCGGCGGGCCGTCCGGCGGTTGCCTGACCAAGCAGCATCTCGACCTGTCGCTCGATTTCGACTCGCTGAAGAAAGCGGGGGCGATGATCGGCTCAGGCGGCCTGGTGGTTATGGATGACCATACCTGCATGGTCGAGGTGGCCAGGTTTTTCATGAATTTCACTCAGAACGAGTCGTGCGGCAAGTGCCTGCCGTGCCGTGAGGGTACCAAGCGGATGCTGGAAGTGCTTGAAAGGATCGTCGCCGGCCAGGGCGAGCCCGAGGATATTGAAATGCTGCTTGAGCTGGCGGACACCATCTCGTCGACGGCGCTGTGCGGCCTCGGCAAGACGGCGGCCTTCCCGGTGGTGAGCACGATCAAGTATTTCCGCGATGAGTACGAGGCTCATGTGAATGAAAAGCGCTGCCCGGCGAAAACCTGCCAGAAGCTTAAACGGATATATATAGACGGCGAGCTCTGCAAAGGCTGCTCGAAGTGCTCGCGGGCCTGCCCGGTGGGGGCGATTGCCGGCAAGATAAAAGAACCGTTCGTGATAGATGCCAAGAAGTGCGTGAAATGCGGCGCCTGCCTCACGTCATGCGCGTTTGGCGCGGTAAAGGAGGACTGACACCGTGAGCGCTGAGCTTATGCTTATCGACAATATGCCGGTGGAGATCGCCGGCGAGAAGAATATCCTGGCGGTCATCCGCAAGGCCGGCATCGACCTGCCTACCTTCTGCTACTATTCCGAGCTGTCGGTGTACGGGGCCTGCCGGATGTGCGTGGTCGAGGACAAGTGGGGCGACGTCCACGCCGCCTGCTCGACGCCGCCGAAGGCCGGCATGGAAGTGCGGACGAACACGCCGCGGCTGCGGAAGTACCGGCGGATGATTCTCGAACTCTTTTTGGCCAATCACTGCCGCGACTGCACGACCTGCGAGAAGAACGGCAAGTGCAAGCTGCAGGAGTTGGCCCGCCGCTTCGGCATCAACAAGGTGCGGTTCGCCAACACGGCCGGCGAGCCTGAACTGGACACGTCGTCGCTGTGCATCGTCCGCGACAAGAGCAAGTGCATCCTTTGCGGCGACTGTGTGCGGATGTGCGACGAGGTCCAGAACGTCGGCGCCATCGACTTTGCTTTCCGCGGCTCGAAGATGCGGGTCAGCCCGGCGTTCGACGAGCCGATTGCCAATACAAAATGCGTCGGCTGCGGCCAGTGCGCGGCCGTATGCCCGACCGGGGCCATCGTCGTCCGCAACGACACCGCCAGGCTGTGGCGGGACCTGAGCGACCCCGAAGCCAAGGTGGTCGTCCAGATCGCCCCGGCCGTGCGGGTGGGCATCGGCAAGGAGTTTGGCCTGGCCGAGGGCGAGAATGCCATGGGCCGGATCGTGGCCGCCCTCCGACGGATGGGCTTCGACGAGGTGTTCGACACTTCAACCGGCGCCGACCTGACGGTGCTGGAGGAAGCCGGCGAGTTCATCGGCAGGGTCCAACAGGGCGGCAAGCTGCCGCTGTTCACGTCGTGCTGCCCGGCCTGGGTGCAGTACGCCGAGAAAAATTACCCTCAGCTGATGGGAAATATCTCGACCTGCCGGTCACCGATGCAGATGTTCGCCTCGGTGCTGAAGGAGCACTACAGCCACTCCAACCGGCGGCTGGTCAACGTGGCGATAATGCCGTGCACGGCCAAGAAGTTCGAGGCGGCCCGCGAGGAGTTCACCGAGAACGGCGCCCGTAATGTCGACTATGTTATAACCACCCAGGAACTGGCCCGGATGATCCGGGAGGCCGGCATCGTCTTTTCCGAGATCGAACCCGAGGCGGTGGATATGCCGTTCGGGGCGACCAGCGGCGCCGGCGTCATCTTCGGGGTGACCGGCGGCGTTACCGAGGCGGTCATCCGGCGGATCGCCGACGATAAATCGATGGCCAACCTGCGGGCGATCGCCTTTACCGGCGTCCGCGGCCTGGAGGGCGTTAAGGAGGCGGCGATCGACTTCGACGGCCGCGAAGTTAAAATCGCTGTGGTAAGCGGCCTGAAAAACGCTGACGACCTTATCCGCAAGCTGGCGAGCGGCGAGGCCCACTACGACTTTGTCGAGGTTATGGCCTGTCCCGGCGGCTGTATCGCCGGCGCCGGCCAGCCGATTACCGACGGGGCGGGCAGGAAGCGCCGCAGCGCCGGCCTGTATGAGTCCGACCGGATGAGCAACATCAAGCGCTCGGAGGAGAACCCGGTGATCATGGCTCTGTATGGCGGCCTGCTCAAGGGCAAGGTCCACAAACTTCTCCATGTGCACTACGGGCGAAAGGCGTGAGCGTCAATGATCAAGGTCAGTGTTTGCATAGGCAGTGCCTGCCATGTCAAGGGTTCTTACAATGTGATTAATTCCCTCCAGCAGTTGGTCGAGGAGTTCGCCCTGGCCGACAAGGTCGAGATCAACGCCTCGTTCTGCTTGGGCCACTGCACCGAGGCGGTGTCGGTCCGCATCGACGACAACGAGGTGCAGAGCGTGTCCGGGGCCACGGTGCGCGAATTTTTCCGCCAGCAGATTCTGCCGGTTGCGAAGTAGAAGGAAAAAAGGCGAAAGCTTTCGGGGTGCGGCCCCGGGAGCTTTCGCCATATACGCGGAGGGGACGCTATGAGGGATTTACTTGTTGAGATTTGCAGCGGTACGTCCTGCCATCTGTTGGGGGCTCAGGCCTTGTTCGCCGCCGTCGAAAGCCTGCCGAAGGCCGAACGCGAGCAGGTCGAGGTGCGTGAAGTGGCCTGCCTGCAGGACTGCAAGCAGGGGCCGAGCGCGCGGGTAGACGGCCGGGTCCTGACGAATGTGACGCCTGCCGGCCTGCTGGCGGCGATCGCCGAGTGTCAGGGCGACAAATGAGGTCAGGAAGAGGGGGTAGCCTGTGTACAAAATAATTGCCAAAGAGGAATTGTCGCCGGGGGTCAAGCTGTTCGTCGTCGAGGCGCCGCTGATCGCCAGAAAGTGCCAGCCCGGCCAGTTCGTCATCCTGCGCATTGACGAAGACGGCGAGCGGATACCGCTGACCATCGCCGATTTCGACCGGGCGGCCGGGTCAATAACCCTGATTTTTCAGGAGGTCGGCCATTCGACCCGCCAACTGGGGACGCTGGCGGCCGGCGAGGCCCTACTTGATCTGGCCGGACCGCTTGGGAAAGCCAGCCATATCGCCAATTTCGGCACAGTCGTCTGCATCGGCGGCGGCATCGGCGTGGCCCCGGTGTACCCGATCGCCCGCGCCTACAAGGAGGCCGGCAATAGGGTGATTTCGATAATCGGCGCCAGGAACGCCGGTCTGCTGATTCTCGAAAAAGAGATGGCTGCGGTGAGCGACCGCCTGTACGTAACCACCGATGACGGCTCGCAGGGCCATAAGGGCCTGGTGGTCGACCCGCTGAAGGCGATGATTGCCGCCGGCGAGGAGATAGGTCAGGTGCTGGCCATAGGTCCGGTGGTGATGATGCGCGGGGTGGCCGAGGTTACCCGGCCGTACGCCATCCCCACCATCGTCAGCCTGAATCCGATAATGGTCGACGGCACAGGCATGTGCGGCGGTTGCCGGGTCAGCGTTGGCGACAAGAACAGGTTCGCCTGCGTGGACGGGCCGGAGTTCGATGCCCATCAGGTCGACTTCAACGGGCTGATGATCAGGCAGCGGATGTACCATGAGCACGAGCGTCTGGAGAGAAGCTGCGGAGGTGGATGCTCATGTCATCGTTGAAGCATAAGATGCCTGAGCAGCCGGCTGAGGAGCGCCGACACAATTTCGGCGAGGTCGCCCTGGGCTACGGGGCCGGTACGGCGAGGGCCGAAGCCCTGCGTTGCCTGCAGTGCAGGACGGCGCCCTGCCGTAAAGGTTGCCCGGTGGAAGTCGATATCCCGGCGTTCATAAAATGCATCCGCGAGGATGATTTTGACGGCGCCATCGAGGTCATAAAAGCCAAGAACAGCCTGCCGGCCGTCTGCGGCCGGGTCTGCCCGCAGGAGGACCAGTGCGAGAGTTTCTGCGTCCTCGGCCGCAAGGGCCAGCCGGTGGGCATTGGCCGCCTGGAAAGGTTCGCGGCCGACTATGCCATAAGCCGGGGGGACGACAGGCTGGCCGGGCCGCTCGGCGAAGCCCTTGGCCGGGTGGCGGTCGTCGGCGGCGGGCCGGCCGGCCTGACGGCGGCCGGCGACCTGGCCCGCTGGGGCTACCGGGTGACTGTGTTCGAGGCGCTCCACACCCCCGGCGGCGTGCTGATGTATGGCATCCCTGAGTTCCGCCTGCCGAAGGCGATTGTCCGCAAGGAGATTGCCGCCCTGAAGAAGCTGGGGGTGGAGTTCGTGGTCAACGCCGTCGTCGGCAAGACCTTCACCATTGACGAGCTGTTGGGCGAAGAAGGCTACGACGCGGTGTTCATCGGCACCGGCGCCGGCCTGCCGCACCTCATGGGTATTGAGGGTGAAAACTGCAACGGTGTTTATTCGGCTAACGAGTTTTTGACCCGCGTCAACCTGATGAAGGCCTACCGGTTCCCGGAGACGGCGACGCCGGTCCGCGTCGGCAAGGCGGTGGCGGTTATCGGCGGCGGCAACGTGGCCATGGATTCGGCCCGTACGGCGCTCAGGCTGGGGGCCGACAAGGTATATATTGTCTACCGGCGGTCGGAAGAGGAGATGCCGGCGCGGGCCGAGGAGCTTGAGCACGCCAAGGAGGAGGGGGTCGAGTTTCGCCTGCTGACGGCGCCGCTGAGGATAATCGGCGACGACAAGGGCTGGGTGACGGCGCTTGAGTGCGGCCGGATGGAGCTGGGCGAGCCCGATCAGTCGGGGCGGCGACGGCCGGTCAGTGTGCCGGACTCGAACTATCCGCTGGCGGTCGACACGGTGGTGATCGCCATCGGCCAGGGGCCCAACCCGCTGGTGCAGGATACGACGCCCGGGCTGGCGGTCGATAACCGCGGCAACATCGTGGCCGACGACAGGGGGGCCACTTCAAGGGCCGGTGTCTTCGCCGGCGGCGATATCGTCACCGGAGCGGCTACCGTCATCCTGGCGATGGGGGCCGGCAAGAAGGCGGCCGAGAGCATCCACGAGTATATTCAGGCGAAGAAGGCGGCCCAATAAGGGGGTTGCCGCAGACTTCCTTGGCGACATAATTGAAGCCCTCCGGCACTGGCCGGAGGGCTTTGCGTTTGGCTCGGATTATTCGCTTATAGCGTCTTTGGGCCAAGCTGGGTAAGCGGCCGGGCCGTGGGCAGGAAATCGCCGTCTCGAGGCGGAATATTTCCTAATACGTTGAGAAGCCGGGTCCGGTACGGGAAAGACGAGCTGACGGCGGAAGGAAGGTCGAGGATGAAACAGACTGTCCGGGCTGAAGACGATAAGGTTATGGTGAAACTAGACGGCAGCATGTATGAGGAAGATGCGGCCTTTTTGCGGGAGCGGCTGCTGGAGTACGTCGGCAATGGCTACAGCCGGTTCGTCATTGATATGGCGCTGGTCGATTATATCGACAGCTCGGGTCTTGGCGTGCTGGTGGCTATTCAGAAACGGGCCCTCCAGAAGGGCGGCGAGGTGGCGATAACCGGCCTGAAAGGGATAGTCAAAGAGCTTTTTGAGCTGACCAGGCTCGACAAGGTATTTATTGTCCGCGAGTGAGCAAACCGGTGCGCGGGGCGGACCGGAATCGAAAGCATGGGGGTAATATGATGGACAGAGTCGATGTAATCATCGTCGGCGCCGGGGTCGTGGGCCTGGCGGTGGCTGCCGAGCTGGCCGACCGGCTGGACGGCGCCGATATTTTCGTGATGGAGCGGCATGCCAAGTTCGGCCAGGACACATCCAGCCGCAACAGCGAAGTCATCCACGCCGGCATGTATTATCCGTCAGGCAGCCTGAAGGCCCGCCTTTGCGTGGCCGGCAATCCGCTGCTGTACGAGTTCTGCGGCCGCTATCAGGTGCCGCACCAGCGGCTGGGCAAGGTTATCATCGCCCGCGACGAAAGCGAGATAGCCGGCATCGAGGGTATCCTCGCCCAGGGCCGGAATAACGGGGTGCCGGACCTGAAGCTGCTGTCGCAGGCCGAGGTCAGCAAACTTGAGCCGAATATCACGGCGGTGGCGGCGGTGTATTCGCCTAACACCGGCATCATCGACAGCCACCGTCTGATGCTGCAGCTGGAAAGGCTGGCGAGCGAGCGGGGGGCTATGTTCGCTTACAAGCATGCCGTTACCGGGGTGAAGTTCGCCGGCGGCGAATATGAGGTTTCTTTTGACGGCCCGGACGGCGCCGATACACTGGCCTGCCGCTGGCTGATAAACTGCGCCGGCCTTTACGCCGACCGCATCCCGGCCTGGCTGGGCATCGATACGGCGGCGACCGGCTACAAGATTTATCCGGTCAAAGGCGAGTATTTTTCGGTTTCGGCCGCCAAGTCCAAACAGATAAACGGCCTGGTCTACCCGCCGCCTTTGAAGGGTCTCAAAGGGTTGGGCACCCATGTGACCAAGAGCCTGGACGGCCGGGCCCGCCTTGGGCCCAACGCCTTCTACGTGGACTACGCCGATATCGAGAATTACGACGTCGACCCAGGCCACCGCGAGGAGTTTCTCAAGGCGGCCCGCAGCTACCTGCCGTTTATTGAGGCAGACGACCTGGCGGCCGATATGGCCGGCATGCGGCCGAAGATCCAGGCACCGGACGCGCCGGTGGCCGATTTCGTCATCCGCCACGAGGCCGACCGTGGCCTGCCGGGGCTGATCGACCTCGTCGGCATGGAGTCGCCAGGCCTGACGTCCTGCCTGAGTATTGCCAATTGTGTGGCCGACATGGTGGAAAAGAAGTAGCCGTCCGTCCATAAGGCCCCAGGCATACTCGGACCCAATAAATCTAATCGTACTATTCGAGGCCGTTCAGAAAGCCCCGGATGCTAGGCGGGACGAGGCTTGCGCAGCGCCGCGTACTCGGGACGTACGCAAGCAAGCAAACGCAGTCCCAACAACGCAGATGGGGCTTTATCAACGGCCTGCAACATTTGCGGAGGAAATTATGAGTGGCGATGGCATAAACAGCATCGAACGGGCCCTTGACATCCTAATGCTGCTGCAGCAGGAAGGGCGGGAGATGGGGGTGACCCAGATAAGCGCCGCCCTCGGCGTTTACAAGAGCACGGTGCACCGTACGCTGGCGACGCTGGAGGCCCGGGGCTTCGTACAGCAGAACGCCGACAACGGGCGCTACTGGCTGGGCATCAGGCTGTATTCGCTCGGCATGCTCATCCGCGAGCGCCTGCCGCTGCGGAATATCGCCTACCCGCATGCCAAGGCGCTGTCAGAAAGGTTCGACGAGGTCGTCCATATATCAATCCTCGATAAAAACGCGACAACCCATCCCCGTCATATCATCATCGACAAAATCCAGGGCCGGCAGCAGGCCCTCAGCTATACGCCGCCGGTGGGGTCGATCGCCCCCTGCCACTCGGCGGCGGTGGGCAAGTGCCTGCTGGCTTTCAGCCCGCGCAGCATCCTCGATAAGTTCGCCGACAGCCCCCTGCCGGTCTTCACTGAACGGACGATCGCCGACTGGCCGGGGCTCCGGCGGGAGCTTGACGAGATAAAACGGCGCGGCTACGCGGTCGACGACGGCGAGCTGGAGATCGGCCTGACCTGCGTGGCCGGGCCTATCCTCGACCGCCACGCCGGCATTGTCGCCGCTCTCAGCCTGTCGGGGCCGACCTCGCGGGTCGAGGCCAGGTTCGCCGAGATCGTCTCCGAGGTGCGGCGGACGGCGGCAGTTATTTCCGACAGTCTTAGCGGTTAAGGCTTTTTTCGCGGCGCTTCAGGCGCGGCGGCAGCGCCCGGCAGGAATATCCGGCCAGGCATTGAACTAATAGGAAGCGTGTCCGCCGGGCAGCCGGCGGCAGAGGGAGGGTTTCGGCGTGAATATCGCCCTGGGAATCGTAATTTTATATATAATTCTTCTGTATTTGTTGTCCTGGTACGCCACCAAGCTGAGTCAGGGCGGCTACATCGGTTATCTTCTGGCCGGCCGCGGCTTCGGTACGACCATCGTGGCTACGATGATCGCCGGCCTGGCCATCGGCGGCGCCTCGACAATCGGCGTGGCCGAGAGCGCTTATCAATCCGGCCTGGCGGCCGGCTGGTACAACGCCGCCTGGGGGGTGGGCGCGGTGGTGGCCGGCCTCTTGGTGGCCGGGCGGCTGCGCGATTTTGAGACAACGTCGCTGCCGGAGATTTTCGAGCGCTACTTCGATACTTCCGGCCGGATTATCGGCGTTTTCGGCCAGATCATTATCCAGATGGTCATAACATCGTTGCAGTATGTTGCCGGCGGTGCCATCCTGGCGGCGCTGATGCCGGGTTATTTCGATTTTAACAGCGGCATGCTGCTGAGCGCCGCCGTGTTCATCGGCATAACGATGGTAGGCGGTTACTGGGCTGCCGGCCTCAGCAACATCTTCAACGTTATCGTCATTTATCTCGGCGTCGTCATCGGCGCCGTCCTGGTAGTGGACAATGCCGGCGGTATAGGCAATATGCTGGCGGCCCTGCCGGCCAGCCACCCCGGCTTCGACCTGTTCGCCGGCCTGCCGATGGCGATGATCATTGCCTGGTTCGCGGTCATGCTGACCCAGACCCAGTCCATCCAGGCTATCGCCCAGGTGGCCTTCGCCGCCAAGGACGCCAGGGTGGCCAAGCGGGGCTTCATCCTCGGCGGCTTGATAATCTTTCCGGCCGGTTTCATCTGCGCTATTTTTGGCATCGCCGCCGCCGCCATGTTTCCGGGGATAACGCCGGCCCTGGCCCTGCCGAAGACGCTGCTGGCTCTTAACCCGTGGGCAGCCGGGCTGGCGCTTTCCGGCCTGTGGGCGGCCGACGTGTCGACCGCTGTCGGCCTGCTGCTGGGCAGCTCGACCCTGGTGGTCAATGATATTTACAAGCGGTTCGTCAACCCCGACCTGCCTGAGAAGAAGCAGCTACTGATATCCCGGCTGACGGTGCTGGCGATAAGCGTATTCACCTACTGGATGGCCACCTCGGCGGGGGGCATCATCAAAACGCTGCTGATCGGCCTGACCCTCACCACTTCCTACACCGTCCTGCTGCTGGGGATGATGTACCTCCCCGGTATGTGCAAAAAGGGAACGGCCTTCTGGACGCTCTTCACCGGCATCGCTTTTCTAGCGCTCTGGCAGTTCGTGCCGGCGATCCGCGTCGTTTCTCATCCCATCTACCTGGCGTGGCCACTCGCCATCGCCACCTTCCTGGCGGTGTACTTCCTCGATCCGCGGCCGGCCCGCCTGAAGGCGGCGGCCTGACGGAAAACGCGTCCGGGTATTGCGCCGGCGGCTGAAATAAGGTAATATTTTATTAGCAGGTTGATAAATGGGGCATAGCCCCATTTATCTATTTATAGAAGTGGGGAACGGCGTTCCCTACGGCGGAACAAAGGCGAGGGGGATTATAATGGAACGGATTCTGGTGATTAATCCGGGGGCGACTTCGACCAAGATCGCCGTATTCGACGGTGAGCAGCCGGTTTTCAAGAAGACGGTAGAGCATCACGGCGACGACCTAAAGAAGTTTGACCGGATTTACGCCCAGCGCGATTACCGCCGGGAGCTTGTTTTGACGGCTTTGGCCGAGGCTGGCGTCCAGCTGGCGTCGCTGTCGGCCGTGGTCGGCCGCGGCGGCCTGATGAAGCCGCTGACAAGCGGCACCTACACGGTCAATGAAAAGATGGTCCATGACCTCGAGTTCGCCGCCCAGGGCGAGCACGCTTCCAATCTCGGCGCCGCCCTGTCGCTTGATCTGGCGAAGCAGCTCAAGATTCCCGCCTTCATCGTCGATCCGGTGTCGGTGGACGAGCTGGAGCCGGTGGCCCGCATTTCCGGCCTGCCGGAGCTGCCGCGGGTCAGCCTGGTCCATGCCCTCAACCACAAGGCAGTGGCCCGCAAGGTGGCGGCAGCTAAGGGTCGGCGTTACCAGGACCTGAATCTGGTAGTGGCCCATCTGGGGACAGGTATTTCGGTGGCCGCCCATGCGAAGGGCCGGATGATCGACGTGTCGAACGGCAAGGACGAAGGGGCGTTCTCACCCGACCGCTGTGCCGGTCTGCCGTCGACCCTGCTGATGAAGCTGTGCTATTCCGGCAAGTACACTTTAAAGGAACTGGCGCTGAAGACGATGGGCGAAGGCGGCATGTATGCCTATCTGGGTACGCGGGACGTGCGGACGGCCGAGCAGATGGCGGCGGCCGGCGACAAGCAGGCCTCGCTGGTGCTTGATGCCATGGCCTATCAGGTAGTCAAGGAGATCGGCGCCATGGCCAGCGTACTGGCCGGCGAAGTCGATTATATCGTCCTGACAGGCGGCATCGCCTATTCCCAGCGGATTGTCGGCGCCGTCGAGAGCCGGGTGAAGTTCATCGCCCCGGTGGAGGTGGTCCCCGGCGAGGAGGAGCTGGAATCGTTGGCCGGCGGGGCCCTGCGGGTACTGCGGGGCGAGGAAAAAGCCAAGATTTATGAGTAATTTTCTCTCCTTTCTGATAGTCGCGTTGTAATAGGAGGTAATTTAAGTGCTGGCTAATTTTCAGGCGGTTATGGATCGGGCCAAACAGGCCGGCGAACGGGTGATCAGCGTGGCCGTGGCCCAGGACAGAGATGTGCTGCAGGCTCTCAAGCTGGCCCAGGAGGCCGGCCTGGCCCTGCCGCTTCTGGTGGGCGACGCCGAGGCTATCCGGCCGCTGATGGCCGAGGTCGGCCTGCCGGCAGCCACGCCGGTGGTCCACGAGCCCGATATCGCCAAGGCGGCGCTGACGGCGGTTTCGCTGGTGCGTACCGGTGAGGCCCAGGTACTGATGAAGGGGATTATCAATACAAGCGACTTTCTGAGGGCGGTGCTGAATCCGGCGGTCGGTCTGCGGACCGGCCGGCTGCTGAGCCACCTGGCGGTGTTCGAGCTGCCGGGCGAGCCCAAGCTGGCCTTTTATACTGACGGCGGCATGAATATCGCGCCGACGTTGGCCGAGAAGAAGGATATCCTGGTGAACGCCATGCTGACGCTGGCCGCCCTTGGCATCAAAAAGCCGAACGTGGCCGTGCTGACCGCCAACGAGCAGGTCAGCCCGAGGATGCCGGCCACGGTCGACGCCAGGGCCCTGAGCGAGCTGGCGGCTGCCGGCCAGCTGCCGCCGGGGACGGTCGAGGGGCCGATCGCCTACGATGTGGCGATAAATCCCGAGGCAGCCAAGCATAAAGGTTTGTCAAGCAGAATTTCCGGGAAGGTCGATTTATTCCTTATGCCGAATATAGAGACTGGTAATGCTCTCGGCAAAGCCCTCCAGTACTACGGCAAGGCCAAGATGGCCGGCATCGTCCTTGGGGCGACTCATCCGATCGTCCTTACTTCGAGAGCGGAGACGGCGGAGGGCAAGTTGTATTCGATTGCCCTGGCCTGCCTGGCGGCGGCCGGGAAGGAAAGGCGGTGAACAAATGGCAAAAGTTGTTGTTTTGAGCGAATACTGTAAAAGCTGCGGCCTATGTATCAACATTTGCCCCAAGAAGGTGCTGGCGGTGGGCGACAAGCCAAATACCAAGGGGTATTACGTCGTGGTTCCGGCCCGGCCTGATCAGTGCATCGGCTGCGGACTGTGCTGTACGGTCTGCCCGGATATGGCCCTGGAACTTTATAAGTAGCCAGCGGAAGGAGAGTGAGAATTTTGGCCAAGGAACTGATGAAGGGGAACGAGGCCATCGCCGAAGCGGCTATTCGCGCCGGCTGCAAGGTGTTCTTCGGCTACCCGATAACCCCGTCCACCGAGATTGTCGAGTATCTTTCGAAACATATGCCGAAAGCTGGCGGCACCGTCCTCCAGGGCGAGGATGAGGTCGCTTCGATCAATATGTGCTATGGCGCCGCAACCACCGGGACGCGGGTTATGACGGCTTCGTCCAGCCCGGGTTTCAGCCTCAAGCAGGAGGGCCTTTCCTATATGGCGGCCGCCGAGTTGCCGGTGGTTGTCGTCAACGTCAACCGTACCGGTCCCGGCCTGGGTGGCCTGGGACCGTCCCAGGCCGACTATTTCCAGTGCACCAAGGGCGGCGGCCATGGCGGCTACCGTCAGATCGTGCTGGCGCCATCCAAGGGCCAGGAGCTTTATGATTTCACGATGGAAGCCTTTGATCTGGCCGATATTCACCGGACGCCGGTCATTTTGCTGACCGACGGCTTCCTCGGCCAGATGATGGAACCGGTCGAGCTGAAAGCGCGGCCGAAGGTGGACCTGCCGGCCAAGGACTGGGTGGTCGGCGGCTGCGGGGGGCGGGCCAAGCGGAAAGTAGCCAGTTATTCGCTGACCAACGATGTTGGCGAGACCAATAACCTGCACTGGCAGGCCAAGTTCGAGAAAATGCGCGAAACCCTTCAGCGGTGGGAGTCCTTCCAGGCCGACGACGCCGAGTACCTGATTGTCGGTTACGGCACCTGCGGCCGCATCGCCAAGAGCGTCGTTCTGGCGGCCCGCAAGCAGGGCCTGAAGGTTGGCCTTATCCGGCCGATAACCCTGTGGCCCTTCCCGGAGAAAGCGTTCGCCAATCTGAGTGGCGTCAAGGGCATTCTGACGGTCGAGCTCAACTACGGCCAGATGGTCGAGGATGTCAAACTGGCCGTGAACTGCCGGGCGCCGGTCCATTTCCACAACCGCCTGGGCGGCATGCTGCCCAGCGAAAATGAGATTTTGCGTAAGCTGGCCCAGGTCTTTGGCCTGAAGGTGGAGGTGTAATCATGCAAAAAGTGTTCGGCCGACCCAAGGGCCTTACCGAGCTGCCCTTCCATTACTGCCCCGGCTGCACCCATGGCGTCATCCACCGGCTGATCGGCGAGGTGCTGGAAGAGCTCGATATCGTCGGCGATACCATCGGCGTTGCGCCGGTAGGCTGCGCCGGTTTTTCCCTCGACTTCTTCGCCTGCGATTTCGTGGGCGCCGCCCATGGCCGGGCCCAGGCGGTAGCCACCGGCATCAAACGGTCGCTGCCCGACAAGCTGGTGTTCACCTACCAGGGCGACGGCGACATCGCTGCCATCGGCACGGCCCACGCCATTCATGTGGCCGCCCGCGGCGAGAAAATCACCTCGATCATGGTCAACAACGCGGTGTTCGGCATGACCGGCGGCCAGATGGCACCGACGACGATAGGCGGCCAGGTGACGACCACCAGCCCCTATGGCCGCGACTGCGGCCTGGTCGGCGCGCCCATCGACCTGCCGAAGACGATCGCCACCCTGAACGGGGCGGTGTATGTGGCCGCTTCCTCGGTGGATACCCCGAAGAATATCAATCAGACCAAGAAGTATCTGAAAAAAGCTTTTCAGGTGCAGCAGAAGGGCCTGGGCTTCGCGCTTGTCAGCATCCTGTCGACTTGTCCGACCAACTGGGGACTGTCGCCGGTGGACAGCATCAAGTGGCTGCAGGAAAACATGCTGCCGATTTACGAGCTGGGTGAACTCAAGGTGGCGGAGGAGGTCAAAGGGCTATGATGGATAAAATTCTGCTGGCCGGTTTTGGCGGCCAGGGCGTCATGTTCATTGGCAAGATCCTCACTTACGCCGGCATGCTGGACGGGCGGCAGGTCTGCTGGATTCCTTCCTACGGCCCGGAGATGCGTGGCGGCACCGCCAACTGCTCGGTGTTGATTTCCGACGAGGAAATCCACTCGCCGGTCATTGAGTACGCCGATTTCGGCATCGTGTTGAACCAGCCGTCCTACGACAAGTTCATCGAGCGGATCAAGCCGGGCGGCGTGCTTGTCGTCAACAGCTCGATCGTATCGATGAACCGCTGCCGGGAGGATATCAGTGTAATTGGCATTCCGGCCGGCGACCTGGCCAACGAGCTAGGCAACGCCAGCTTGGCCAACATGGTCTGCCTGGGAGCACTGCTGCCCAGTCTGACGATGGTCGACATTGCCAGCGTGGAGAAAGCGGTGGCCGCGGTTGTCGGCAAGAAGAAGCCCGAACTGTACGAGCTCAATCTGGCGGCTGTCCGCAAGGGTCAGGCCTGATGCGGCTGGGGGACCTCTGCTGGTTCGCGGCCCTCGGCTGTATCATCCTCTTCCTGCTTTTACCTACGACCAATGAAGCTTTTGTCGCCGCCAATCGGGCAGCCCCCTTCGCGATGGGGTTCGCCAAGTTCGCCATCCTGGCGACGATGGGCGA
>JAEZLU010000227.1 GCA_023415075.1 Bacillota bacterium | reverse complement strand
GTCGTGCCCTCGCAGGCCGCCGGCGTGATTATCGGCGCGTCGGCAAGGACGAAATCCTGCTGGTAGAAATAGTCGCGAAAGGCCTGCTCGATCTCTGAGCGCACCCGCATGATGGCCGTCTGGCGGGGCGTACGCAGCCATAGGTGGCGGCGTTCGGCCAGAAAATCTACGCCATGCTCCTTGTGGGTGATCGGGTATTCTTCAGCGATGCTGACGATGGTTAGGCCGGTAACCGTCAGTTCATAGCCGCCGACGGCCCGCGGCTCTTCGCGGACGATGCCGTTCAGCTTGAGCGAGCTCTCCTGGGTGAGGGTGGCGGCCTGAGCGAACATTTCCTCGCCGACTTCTTTTTTCACCATGACGCCCTGCACCAGGCCGGTGCCGTCACGGATGATAAGAAACGATATTTTGCCGGAAGAGCGGAAATTATACAGCCATCCCTGGATGGTCACTTCTTCGCCCACGTGCTTTGCCAGGTTTTTGATCAGTGCAGTAGCCAACCAGCGCCACTCCTTTTTTGATAATCATAGATAGTATCCTGATTAAATTTTCCTATATACAGGCAAAAATCCTCTATTGGCGGTTATCAGGGTCGACATTGCGCTTGCCGCTGATTTTGTCGACGCTGACGGCGACAACCGTGCAGCTGCTCATCATGGCGGCATCAAGCGGCCGGTAAGGCCGGCCAGCGGCAAACTTGTCGGTCAGGGCGGTCATAACGGCCAGCTTTTCATCAACATCGTCGACCACACGGGCTTTGCCGAAGACGACTACCGACGTATAACGGGTGGCGCAGTCGCAGGATTTTTCGGCGAACACAACTTTGTCCGTCTGGCTGACCTCGAAACAGACCCGGTTGTCGGCGGCGATGTTGGCCAGCTTGTGGCCGCCCCGATTGGCACAGTGGAAATAGACGCTGCCGCGGAAGAATATGTAGTTCAGGGGAATAATATAGGGTTGACCGCTGGCATCAACCGTGGCCAGGTGGCCTTCGGTCCTGGCGGCCAGATAGCCAAAGGCTTCGCTTTCAGTTAGCCATTTCGCCGGCATCGGATACCTCCTAATATTTTTATTATTTTTCTCTTCTGTAGGCTGGCGCTTTTTTCCTGTCGGCACGGTCACTTGCCGCAAAAAAAGGAAGCAGGCCTTGCGGCCTGCTATTTCTTATTGATATCGTATTTGCCTGTCAATGTCTGCTGCTGGCCGGTCTGGCCGGTTTTACCGCTTTGTCCGCCAAACTGCTGTTCCTGCGAGGCGATCATCTTGCGGACCATGTTGCCGCCTACCCGGCCATTGTCGGCCGAGGTCAGAGCACCCTTGTAGATGTTCCCGTAATTCTGCAAGCCGAGTTCGGCAGCGGTTTCCACTTTGAGCCGGTCGAGAGCTTGTTCAGCGTTCGGATTCACAGGTTTACGACTTCTCGACATCAAGCAAAACCTCCTCTTTTTCGAGATTTGGGTACCCATTAATAGAATGGCTCGAAAAACTTTATAGATACGTTGTAAATTCTGGTCCGCAAGGCTGCTTACAAGGGCTGGCCGGCGCCCTGCCCCCTCCTGCTTAAAGTCGGCGGCGACCGGGCGAAATAAAAAGGCGACCCTGACGGGTCGCCTTTTTATTAAAGCGGGCTTTAGAAGTTGAAGTCAAGCTCGGCGCGGAACTGGTTCGGGTGGAAGCTGGTGTTGCTGGCCTGCTTGGTGATATCCTGGTAAATCCAGAGGGTGGCGGCGTTGGTCGGCTTGTACTTGGCTTCCAGACGGATGCCCTTGGAATCGGCGAGGGCGCCATTGGTCACCCAGTTGTTGTCAATCGCGTTGTTGTCGATGTCACGGTAGGATACGGCGTAGCTGAAGTCGCCTTTTTGGGCGGCTTGGCCCACGGTGGCCTTCACCATGTAGCCGTCAGCTTTATCGGTGGTGTTCTTCATATAGATACCGGAGAGGTTTACATTATCGGCAATCTGGGTGTCGGCGTCGACCGACCAGAAATCGGTGCGTTCTCTACGCAGGTAACCGGCGTTCATGTTCAGGTTCTCAACCTTGGTACCGATCTGGCCGGCGAGAACTTCGGTATTGGCCGAGCGGCCGCCGAAGCCAAAAACGCTGACATCACCAGTGGTAGAAGCGAGCGAGATACCCTCGACGCCGTTGATGTCGGCCAGCATGCCGCGGCCGATGTTAACCGGCTGGCGGCCGAACTTGGCGTCAACCTGGCCGAGTTTGGCACCGATATACATTTGCTCCATGTTTACGCTAGCGCCGGTCGAGCCGGTGCCGGCCGGGCTGTAGAGGTTGCCGTAACCCTGCTCGTCGATGCCCATCAGGCGGGCGTGGGCGTACATGCTGTCACCCAGATCGAAGTCGAAGTTGAGGCGAATACGGGCGTCCGAATAGTCACTTGCATCTTTGGTGGTCTGGATCATGGTCTGAACATCGCCGGTGATCACAGGAGCGGCAGCGAGAGCGGTGGCGGTGGAGAGCGTCAGAGCCGATACTACAGCGGCCATCAGAAGTCTCTTTTTCATGTGTCTGCCTCCTCAGTTATTTTGGGTGTAGATCTTGGATACCGGCCAGCTATGACCACCGCTTACCGGAAGAGGCCGCACATGAGTGTCCACGTTTCCTCATATTCGCCTGCCCCCGGCCTGGCATCCGGTCACCTCACGACGTTATCGCCGCAGTTAGTTAGTTTCTCTTCCTTCCTCGCTGCGACAATTATACTCGTGAGCCTTTGGCCTTGTGATAGTAATTCTATTTACTTTACATAACTCCTTCACATTTTATTACGAAGGGGCGTGGTAATTGATGGTCAGGTATTAAAAACAGCACACAAAAAAGGCGCCGCGGTATACCCGCGGCGCCTTTTGCGCTACCTGGCAGGCGCCAACAGGCCGGCGCCTTCATATTATTATAGTGTGAGCGGCCAGCGACAATCGCTTATTTGCCGGTGTTGCCGTTTTTAAAGAAGTGGCTGTGGATGGCGTTGACCGCTTCCTTGACCTGGTCGGCCTGAATAAGGCAGGATATGCTGATCTCCGAGGTGCTGATAACTTCGATGTTGATGCCGGCGTCGGCGAGGGCGCCGAACATCGAGGCAGCAATGCCCGGGCTGCCGTACATGCCGGCCCCGACTACCGATACCTTGGCGACGTTTTCCTCGACCACCACCCCGAGCACACCCATTTCTTTGCCGATGTCCTCGATTATTGTCCTGGCCAGGGGCAGCTCAGGTTTGGCTATGGTAAAAACTATGTCGTTGATGTTTTTGTCAGCGTTACGGATGCTCTGGACGATCATGTCGACGTCGATATTGGCTTTTGCCAGAGCGGAAAAAACCTTATAGGCTATCCCGGGGCGGTCAGGCACCCCGAGAATGGCGACTTTGACCACGTTGGCGTCATGGGTTACGCCTCTTATCACGAATTCCTTCTCTTCCATGGTATACACCTCCCTGATAATTGTACCCGGTTCCTGGCTAAAAGTCGAGCGGACATGGATGGGCACGTTGTAGTGCTTGCCCATTTCCACCGACCGCGGCTGCATTACCACTGCGCCCAGTCTGGCCATTTCCAGCATTTCGTTGTAGGTGATCTCCCGCATCCGGCGGGCGGCCTTGACCACCCGGGGATCGGCCGAATAGACCCCGTCGACATCGGTGTAAATTTCGCAGATATCGGCTTTGAGGGCGCCGGCGAGGGCGACGGCCGTAGTGTCCGAGCCGCCCCGGCCCAGGGTGGTGATGTCGCCGGCGGGGGTGAGCCCCTGGAAGCCGGCCACTACGACAATTTTCCCCGCCGCCAGTTCGGTCAATACCCGTTCAGGCTTGATGTTGGTTATTTTAGCCTTGCCAAAGGCGTCGCTCGTAGTTATCCCGGCTTGAAAGCCGGTCAGCGACACCGACGGCTGCCCCAGCCTGGCGAAAGTCATCGCTAGGAGAGCGATCGAGACTTGCTCGCCGGTCGCCAGCAGCATATCCATTTCCCGGCCGTAAGGCTTGTCGGTAACCGACTTCGCCAGGGAAATCAGATCATCGGTGGTATCGCCCATTGCCGAAACGACGACGACAACTTTGTCGTCAGGAGCCTTGTCGCCCAACACCCGCTGGGCCACCGCCAGGATTTTGGCCGCCGTGGCCACCGAACTGCCACCGAATTTTTTCACGATAAGTGCCATAGAGTTACTGCCTCCTGATACTTCCATTATTCGCAATAGCAGGTTGTATTCTCCACCCCACGCACAAACTCCTCCTGGTAATGCACATTCAGAATATTCCGCGTTTCGCCG
>JAEZLU010000209.1 GCA_023415075.1 Bacillota bacterium | reverse complement strand
ACAGCGCCAACGACTTACAATTGAAGGGAAGAGGTAGAATGAGCAAAAAGTATGTGCTGGCCCTTGACCAGGGCACGACAAGCTCGCGGGCGATCATCTTCGACGACCAGTCCAACATAGTGGCCGTAGCCCAGAAAGAGTTCACCCAGATATTCCCGAAGCCGGGCTGGGTGGAGCATGACGCCGAGGAAATCTGGGGCACCCAGATCGGCGTGGCTGCCGAGGCTTTGGCCAAAGCCGGCCTGCGGGGCGACGAAATCGCCGCCATCGGTATCACCAACCAGCGCGAAACCACCGTAGTGTGGGATGCCGCCACCGGCAAACCGGTATACAACGCCATCGTCTGGCAATCCCGCCAGACCATGGATATCTGTGACGCCCTCAAGGCCAAGGGGCTGGCCGACAGCTTCCGCCAGAAAACCGGCCTGGTGATCGATGCCTACTTCTCCGGCACCAAAGTCAAGTGGATCCTCGACAACGTGGCCGGCGCCAGGGAAAAGGCCGAAAAAGGCGAACTTCGCTTCGGCACCATCGATACCTGGTTGATCTGGAAGCTTACCAGCGGTCAGGTCCATGTCACCGACTACTCCAACGCTTCGCGGACCCTGATGTACAACATCCGCGAACTGAAGTGGGACGAGGAAATCCTCGCCGAGCTGACCGTTCCGGCCTCGATGCTGCCGACGGTGCGGCCCTCCAGCGAAGTTTACGGCTATACCGACGCCAGCGTCTTCGGCGCCCGGGTGCCGATAGCCGGGGCGGCCGGCGACCAGCAGGCAGCCCTGTTCGGCCAGACCTGCTTCCAGCCCGGCATGGCCAAGAACACCTACGGCACCGGCTGTTTCATGCTGATGAACACCGGCGAGCAGGCCATTGGCTCGCAGAACGGCCTATTGACCACCATTGCCTGGGGCCTCGGCGGCAAAGTCGAGTACGCCCTCGAAGGCAGCATCTTCATCGCCGGCGCCGCTGTGCAGTGGCTGCGCGATAGCCTGAAGCTGATCGAGACGGCGGCCGATTCCGAGTACTACGCCAGGAAGGTCCAGGGGGCCGACGGCGTGTATGTGGTGCCCGGTTTCGTCGGTCTCGGCGCCCCCTACTGGGATATGAAAGCCCGCGGCGCCATCCTCGGCCTAACCCGCGGCAGCAGCAAGGCCCACATCATCCGGGCCACCCTCGACTCGATGGCCTATCAGACCAAGGACGTCCTCAGCGCCATGGAAGCCGATTCTTCCATCAAGCTACAGGCTCTCAAGGTGGACGGCGGCGCCGTAGCCAACAACGTCCTGATGCAGTTCCAGGCCGATATCCTCGGCGTGCCGGTCGACCGGCCGCAGATTACCGAGACGACGGCTCTGGGCGCGGCCTACCTGGCCGGCCTGGCCACCGGCGTCTGGGATACCAAGGAGAGCCTGGTTTCCAGCTGGCAGCTGGAGACCCGCTTCCAGCCGCAAATGGGCGGCGAGGAGAGCGCCAAGCTTTACAGCGGCTGGCAGAAAGCCGTCAAGCGTGCTCTCGACTGGGAAGACTAATTAAATAGACAGGGACTAGAGAAGATGAGAAGTCCTTTTGTGTTCTGTTCGCGGCACAAAGGGACTTCTCCGTCTTTTTCGCGGTGCCGCTGCCATATCATCAAGCAGCAAGGAGTTGATAGACTATGCTCAAAACGCAGGTCGTCGTCATCGGCGGCGGGGCAACCGGCGTTGGTATCCTGCGGGACTTGTCGCTGCGGGGCATCAAGGCCGTGCTTATCGAGCAAAGGGACCTGGCCTACGGTACCAGCTCGCGCTTCCATGGCCTCCTGCACAGCGGTGGCCGTTATGCTGTGACCGACCCGGAATCGGCCCGGGAATGCATCGCCGAGAATATTATTCTGAAAAAAGTGGCCAAAAACTGCGTCGAGGAGACCGAGGGCTTTTTCATCCGCCTGCCGGAGGACGACGAGGCTTTCGAGGCCCGCTGGCTGGAGGCCTGCCAGGCAATAGGCATAACGGCCGCCCGCCTAGCCCCCGACGAGGCCCGCCGGCTTGAGCCCAACCTCACGCCCGAGCTGGTGTCCGCCTACCGGGTTCCCGACTCGGCGATCGACGGCTTTCGCCTGTGCTGGCAGAACGCTGCCTCGGCCCGCCGCCATGGCGGCGAGGTTCTTACCTATACCGAGGCGGTGGCCATCGAAAAGGTCGACAAGAAAGTAACGGCGGTAACCGTCCGCAACGTACTCACCGGGGCCACCGACAGCGTGGCCTGCGATATCGTCATAAACGCCGCCGGCTCCTGGGCCGGCAGGGTGGCTGCCCTGGCCGGGACCGAGGTCGCCCTCAAACCCGACCGCGGTACCCTCATCGCCTTCAACCACCGCTTTACCAACCGGGTGATCAACAGGCTTCACCGACCGGGCGACGGCGATATCTTCGTACCCCACGGATCGGTGGTCATCCTTGGGACGACGGCCGTTACCACCGACCGGCCGGACGATACCGTGCCAACAGGCCCCGAGGTGCGCAAGCTGCTTGATATCGGTCGCAAGACCTTCAAAAATCTTGACGATTACCGGATCCTGCGGGCGTTCGCCGGTACCCGGCCGCTGTTCGCCGGCGGCGGCGGCGAGGGCCGGGACGTCTCGCGGACCTTTGCGATAATCGACCACAAGGCCGACGGCCTCGACGGCTTCATAACCATCGCCGGCGGCAAACTGACGACCTACCGGCTGATGGCTGAAAAGGTGACCAACCTCGTATGTGAGCGCCTCGGCGTCGACAGGCCCTGCCGGACGGCGACCGAGCCGCTGGTGGCCGAGCAGTCGCCGGCCGTGCTGGCAGGCGCCAGGGACTATTTCCCGGCCTGCGGAGTCGAGCTGGCGGCCGCCAGGCTGGGCGACGATTTCGCCGCCGTGGTCGACCGGCTGCGGCTTAGTCCGGCCGACAGCGCCCTTGTCTGCGAGTGCGAACTGGTTACTTTGGCCGAAATAAAGGAAGTGGCCGGCCAGGCGAGCAGCCACGGTCTTGGCGATATCCGCCGGCGGACCCGGCTGGGCATGGGCACCTGCCAGGGGGCCTTCTGCGGTTTCCGCAGCCTGGGCACCGTCAGCGCCGCTGCCCTCACCGACCAACCGGCGGCCGAACTGCTGCGGGATTTTCTCGAGGAACGGTGGGCCGGCATCAGGCCTGTCCTCTGGGGCCGGCAGCTTAAGGAAGAAGTGCTGCTCCGCAGCATTTACTGCGCGAGTCTGAATATAGACGGGGCGAATAATTATGAGAGAGTATGATGTTATTGTTGTCGGCGCCGGCCTGAGCGGCCTGATGGCGGCGGCAGCCGCCGGCCGGGACGGGGCCAGGGTGCTCTTAATGACCAAAGGGGTAGGGGCCATCGCCATCGGCGGCGGCACCATCGACGTCCTCGGCTACCAGGCCGACGGCCGGGCGGTTGCCGACCCCAAGGCGGCCATCGGCTCACTGGCCGACGACCACCCCTACCGGAAGATCGGTCTGCCGGCGGTAGAGGAGGCGGTCGCCTTTTTCCTGGCGCTCTGCGAGCAGGCCGGCTACCCTTACGCCGGCGCGCTGAGCGAGAACCGCTGGCTGCCCACGGCGGCCGGCACCCTTAAACCCAGCTGCCTGGTGCCGCGGACGATGGATACCAGCGACCTGGCGGCGGCCGGGCAAGTCTACCTGCTGAGTTTTGCCGGCCTGCGGGATTATCAGCCGGCGCTTGTCGCCAAGGGGCTGACAAACGGTCAGGCTGGCGGCAAAACCTACAAAGCGGTCGAGCTCGACCCCGGCTGGCAGAAGGGCCGCGACCTGACGGCCCTCGACGTGGCCCGCTGGCTGGACGGCGAAGCCGGCCGGCAAGCCTGCGGCGAGCAAATAAAAAAATACATTCCTGCCGGCAGCGTCGTGCTGCTGCCGCCGGTGCTGGGGACCAACCCCGACTACCGGGTTTGGCATGAGCTCGAGCAGGCCACCGGCTGCCGCCTCGTCGAACTGGCCGGCATGCCGCCTGCGGTCACCGGCTTCAGGCTGCGGCGCCTGCTTTTGGCCCACCTGAAGCAGCTCGGGGTGACGCTGATGGAGCAGGCCGCGGTGGCCAGGGCGGTAGTCGAGGGACGCCGCTGTCAGGCCGTTGTCACAAGCCAGCCAGACCGCGAGCGCCAGTACCGGGCCAAAGCTTTCGTTTTTGCCACCGGCGGCTTTCTTGGCGGCGGCCTGACGTCTACCATCGACGGCGTGCGGGAAACGGTATTTGCCTTGCCGGTAGCGGCGCCGGCCGAACTGCCGGCCTGGAGCAACCCGCAACTGCTGGCGGCCGCGCCCCAGCCTTTCGCCCGTTTCGGGCTGACAACCGACGAAGCCTTGAGACCGCTGGCGGCCGACGGTACGGCAGCCTTGGAAAATGTCCATTTCGCCGGCACCAACCTGGCCGGCTGCGACTACTCTTTCGAAAAATCGGGCAACGGGGTGGCCGTGGTCAGCGGCTACCACGCCGGCCTGGCAGCGAGGAGGGGCGGGCGATGAAAATCAATAAACGGGTCATCGACGAATGCACGACCTGCAACTCCTGTACCGCCTTCTGCCCGGTGGCCGCGGTAACCCGCGAGTTTCCCGGCCCCAAGCTGGTAGGGCCGGCCGGCGAGCGCTTACGCAAACAGGGCGGCCGGATCGACGCCGCCCTGACTTACTGCACCAACTGCAAAACCTGCGAAATAACCTGCCCCAACGGCGTGCCGGTGGCGGCCATCAACATGGCGGCCAAGGCCAATTACTACCGGCAGCACGGCCATTCCCTGCGGGACTGGATACTGGCCCACGGCGAGCTTATGGCCAAGCTGGCCACGCCGGTGAGCTGGCTGGCCAACCTCGGCATGGCCAACCCGCTGACGCGAAAAATCCTCAAAGCGCTCGGCATCGCCGCCGACAAGCGGGCCCTGCCGGCCTACGCCGCCCGCACCCTCAACGACGAGTACCGCAACCTGCGCCAGCAGCCTTTCGCCGATAAGGTCGTCTTCTTTCCCGGGTGCTATATTTCGAATAATGAGCCCCGGGTGGGCCTCGACCTGATCGCCGTCCTCCAGAAGAACGGCTACGAGGTTATTGTGCCGCCCGGCCTGAACTGCTGCGGCGTGCCAATGGTCACCGGCGCCTATATTGAAGACGCGGCGGCGGCCGGCCGGCGCAATATCGCCATCCTCGCCGAATACGTCCGCCAGGGTTATCCGGTGCTGACCTGCTGCACAAGCTGCGGCCAGATGCTGAAACAGGAATACTGCGAGCAGCTGGCGGTGGGTGACGAGGCTGCCGCCGTGGCCGCCAAAACCTACGACGCCATGGAGTTCCTGCTGGAGCTTCACGAAAGCGGCCGTCTGAACACCGACTTCCGCTTCCAGGCCGGCCGCTACCTCTACCATGCCCCCTGCCACCTGCGGGCCCAGGGCATTGGCCGGCCGGCGCTGGAGATTCTCGGACTGCTGCCAGGCATCGAGGTTACCGACGCCGACGCCGGCTGCTGCGGCATTGCCGGCAGCTACGGCTTCAAAGGCGATCGCTACGACATCTCGATGGCCGTCGGCGCCGCCTTGTTCGCCAAAATCAGGGAAGTCCGGCCGGACGCCGTACTCACCGACTGCGGCACCTGCCGCATGCAGATCACCCATGCCACCGGCGCCAAGGCGCTGCACCCGCTGGCCGTCCTGCGCAAGGCCTACGAGCCGGCATACAAGCTTTAGTTATTCAGGTTGAAGGCGAGGAGGCGACCGCATTGACGCGGCTAACCATCGACAGTCTGGCGGACAGGGGCTCGGTTATCCCGGC
>JAEZLU010000205.1 GCA_023415075.1 Bacillota bacterium | reverse complement strand
TGCAGCAGGCCATGAGCAGCCTGAAGATCGGCGGGATGGCGGTGTGGATCGGCAACTCGGCAAAAATGATCAATGTCAACATGCAGGAGATCGTTACCAGGGAACTGAAGGTAGTCGGGACGTTTCTTTATACCTTCAAGGAGTTTGGCGAAGTCGTCGATCTGCTCAACAACGGCAAGCTGAACCTTGAACCGATGATCAGCGTCACGGCGCCGATTGCCGAGGGTGCCGAATGGTTCCGCAAGCTGGCCAAAGACCCCGGTCCGTTAATCAAGGTAATCCTTATCGGTTAGGTTGAGACTGACTGAATAAAAGCGAGCCAGACGAGATTATAAGAAGTGCCCTGTTGTCAAAACTGACAGCAGGGCACTTCTGGCATCCAGGTTATTTTACGGAGTCTGCTAAAAAGCTTGCAGGGGTAAATGACGTTGAACTTTGGGATAAAAATCGGATCGCCGATGAGTTAAGTAAACTATCTCTCGCCGGTGGAGACCAATGCGATATAGAAGAACGATATAGGGTCGGGCCTGTTGACAAAAGGGGATGAGAGTCCGTTGGACCATCTCCCTTTTTCCTTCTGCTCTAAGTAGCAGGCGAGGTAGGGTCGGCGTTTCCGGCTTTGCCCGCACCCGTCGTACAGCGAGCGAGGACGACGGCCGCTACTTAACGAGAGAGCCGGTAAGAGCGCAGCTCTTGCGCTTTAGCGCCTAGAGATGCGGCCTGCCCCTTGCGGGTACGGCAGACGGCGCGAGCCATGGACGGCGAGCGAGCCGCCATTGAACATGGACGTGAATTGGCGGCGTACGTCGCCCCGTCGGCGACGAGTTTAGCAGCGAGCCAAAGCGGGCGAGTGCGAGCGATGACCGCTTTGTGCGAGTCGCTATGCAGGACAACAGCGAACCGAAAGTTTACTTTCGAGTGAGTCGTTGTCCTGCTAGTAAGGCCATCGCCGGAGCGTACGGGAAGGGAAAAGACGGGAAACAGCCGGCCCCGGCACCAGGCCGTGTGCAGGCCGCGAGGCTTTTGCTCCGGCTCCGGCCGAACGCGCCACGACGGCCCTGGACGGGCCTAGCACCGGCCGCGCCATGGATGGCGCAAGCGGCCGGTGTAAGGCTTGGGTCTTGCGCCGCTGGCGCCGTCATCGAGTGTCGTCCATGACACTTGATTCCTCTTGCGTCCGTCCATGGACGCTCGCGCCGCGATCGCTAAGACCGCATCGCCAACGGCGCGTATTCGGCGCCAATCGCAAGCGCGCCTCGCGGCCTCCGCGCCTGGGGAAACGGAGAAAGAAGCCTAGAGGAGCCTACTGATAAAATCATTCGTAATAAATATAGGCATTGACAAATCCGCCTAATTGCTGGACTTGTCAATGCCATTTTGCTTGTTTTGGCCTTAAATCAGTTTGTCAACAGGCCCGTGAGCACCGGGGCTTTAATATCTTTATTCGGCCAAAGGCAAAGTTACCGTAAAGGTGGTGCCCAAGCCGGCCTTGCTGTCGACGGCGATCGTGCCGCCCAGCATGTCGACGATGAACTTGACGATGGCCAGTCCAAGGCCGGTGCCGCCGCTCTCGCGCCCGCGGGCCCGGTCGACCCGGTAGAAGCGGTCGAAGATGAACGGCAGGTCGGCTGCCGGAATGCCGGCCCCGGTGTCTTCGACCCGGATGACGGCGCCGCTTTCCTCCCGCCGGCAGGTTATGACAACGCTGCCGCCGGCCGGGGTAAATTTGACGGCATTGTCCAGCAGATTGACGAGCACCTGGGTAAGCCAGTCGACGCTGGCCCGGGCGACCACCGACCCGGTCGCTTCCAGACGGACGCTCAGCCCTTTGGCCGACCACTGCGGATAAAGCTGGTTGATGGCCGCGGCGGCCACTTCGTCGACCGCCGTTGGCGCCAGTACGACCTGGCGGCGGTAGTCGGCCGCGGTCAGACGGGCCAGCTGCATCAGGTCGCGCACCAGGCGATGCATCCGTTCGGCTTCCTCCTGGATGATCGTCACGAACTTCACCCGCAGTTCGGGGTCGTTCAGGGCCCCGTCCAGTAGGGTCTCGGCGAAGCCCTTGATGGCGGTCAGCGGCGTTCCCAGCTCGTGCGAGGCGTTGGCCACAAACTCGGCCTGTCGCTCCTCGACCTCCTTGAGAGCGGTTATGTCATGGAAGACGCAGAGTACGCCGCTGTACTTGCCGTCAGTGCCGAAGGTCGGCGCCAGGAAAACCTGGTAGACTCTTTTTGTACCGGCGAAATTGGTCTTGAGATCGATCCGCCGACTGACGCCCTCCTCGACTGTCGCCCGCAGGGCCTTGTCGAGGGCGCTGGCGCCGATTGCCTGGATGTTGTGCTGGCCGAGCATCGCCGGCCCGATGCCGAAGGCGGCGGCGGCCTGTTTGTTGACGTCGGTCACCCGGCCGTAGCGGTCGGCCAGGATGACGGCGTTGTCCATATTTTCGAGGATGAGTTCGAGCTTGCGCTTCTCGGCGATGATCTCGCTGATCTTCTCATCGAGGC
>JAEZLU010000187.1 GCA_023415075.1 Bacillota bacterium | reverse complement strand
ACCAGCGTCTCGCAGGCCACCCGCGCCATCGGGTCGAGGGCGATGATGGCGTCGAGGACGCTGTCGGAAATCTGGTCGGCGATTTTGTCGGGATGACCCTCGGTCACCGACTCGGACGTGAATAATCTGCGCATTTTCTCCATGGCAAAACCTCCTAAGCCTTGAACAATAAAAAGCCCTCGCTGGGAGGGCATGCTACGCTCCCCATCTTGCGGGTGCACCCCGCCGGAATTGGCACCGTTCCCTTAAAGGGTGGTTGCCGCGGCTTCATCGGGCCACTCCCTCCGCCAACTCTTGATGAGTATAACATATGTAGTTTGACACAAAAAAATTTTACTGGAAAAACCGATAAAAATCAAACGTTTTTTGCAAATAAATCAGCAATTTTGTCCAAAATTATACTGGCCAGCTCGTTCTTGGCCATTTGCGGCAGTTCGACCACCCGGCCGTCCCGGTAGAGCAGCTTGACGATGTTGGTGTCGCTGCCGAAGCCGGCTCCGGCCTGGGTTACGTCGTTGGCCACAATCATATCAAGGTTCTTTTTAGTGAGTTTTGCGGTGGCGTGCTTGAAAAGCTCTTCGGTTTCGGCGGCGAAGCCCACCAGTAGCTGCCCCTGTTTGTGGGCTCCGAGCTCGGCCAGGATGTCGGTGTTGCGGGTAAGCTCGAGGGTAGCCTCAGCGTCGTTTTTCTTGATTTTTTGGGCGGCCGCCGTTCGTGGGCGATAATCGGCCACCGCCGCCGCCTTGATGACGACATCGGTGTCGGCGAATTCCGCCAGCACGGCCGCACGCATCTCGGCCGCCGTCTCCACCTTCGTGACCTTGACCGCCGGCGGCGGGGCCAGTTCGGTCGGCCCGCTCACCAGCACGACGTCCGCCCCGCGGGCAGCGGCCGCCGCCGCCAGGGCATAGCCCATTTTGCCGCTGGAATGATTGCTGATGTAACGAACCGGATCAAGGGGCTCGCGAGTAGGCCCGGCGGTCACCAGCACCTTTTTGCCGGCGAAAGGGCCGGACGGCGCCAGCAGGCTGAGCACCTTGTCCACGATGACCGCCGGCTCGGGCAGTCGGCCCGGGCCTTCCCAGCCGCAGGCCAGCATCCCGCTGGCCGGCTCCAGCATGTGGTAGCCCAGGCCGGCCAGCTTGGCGATATTGGCCTGGACGATTGGGTTAAGATACATATTGGTGTTCATGGCCGGCGCCAGCACTATCGGCGCCCGGGTCGCCATGACGGTTGTAGTCAGCATATCGTCGGCGATGCCGCCGGCGATTTTGCCGATAATGTTGGCGGTCGCCGGCGCGATCAAAAACACATCGGCCAGGCTAGCCAGGGCGATGTGTTCTACGTTCCACTGTTTGGGCTCAGCCCACATATCGGTAACCACCGGGTTACCGCTGATCTCGCGGAAAGTCAGCGGCGTGACGAAGTTGGCGGCTGCCGGCGTCATTATTACATGTACGACCGCCCCCAGCTTTTTCAGGCGGCTGACGATTTCCACCGCCTTGTAGGCGGCGATGCCGCCCGTCACCCCAAGGACGACGTTCTTACCTGCCAGCATCTGCGGCACTCCCTACTTGATGCCCGTCTTGGTACGCTCGAAAGCGATTCTGGCCTGGGCTACCTCTTCCAGCGCCACCGTGACCGGTTTGTTCGACTTGGAATCGACCAGCGGTTCCTCACCGCTCATGATCTCACGGGCCCGTTTGGCCGCCAGTACCACCAGCGTATACTTGCTGTCAACCTTGTCGACCAACACGTCAAGCGACGGATAAATCATACAAGTCCCCCTTCCTAGCCAATGCTGCCATTATTGCCGATAGCCTCGACAAGATCGGCGCTGCGGCTCACCCGGCATTTTTCGGCCGTGATGATGGCCGTTATCTTGGCCGTAGCCTTCGCCACCTCGTCGTTGACTACGACATAATCATACTGCGGAGCATACTTAAACTCATTCTGAACACAGCTTAACCGTTTGGCGATAACCGCCGGCGTGTCGGCTCCCCGTCTGCGGAGCCGGCCTTCCAGTTCGCTCAGCGACGGTGGAACGATGAAGATAAATACCCCTTGCGGAAACTTGGCTTTTATTTGCATGGCCCCCTGGGTATCGATCTCGAGGACAACATCCTTGCCGCTTGCCAGCATGTCATTGACATAGCGGCGGGGCGTCCCGTAACGATTTCCGTAGACCTCGGCCCACTCCAGCAACTCGTCTTCAGCGATCATCCGGCTGAACTGGGCGGGAGGAACGAACCAATAGTTGACTCCGTTGACTTCACCGGCGCGGTGTTGGCGGGTGGTTGCCGAAACGGAATAGAACAAGTTCTGGTGATTATGGAGTAATTCTTGGCAAATCGTCCCTTTGCCGGTGCCCGAGGGCCCCGAAAGAACGACCAAAATGCCTTGCCGCGCCATATACTATGCTCCCTTCGGTCTAACTATTCGGCAGCGTCCTCGCCGGCTTCCTTGCTGACAAGCCGGTGGGCCACTGTCTCGGGCTGCACCGCTGAAAGCACCACATGGTCGCTGTCGGCGATTATGACCGCACGGGTTCGCCGGCCATAGGTGGCGTCAATAAGCATGCCGCGGTCGCGAGCCTCCTGGATTATGCGCTTGATGGGCGCCGATTCGGGGCTGACGATGGCGACGATCCTGTTGGCTGATACGATATTGCCGAAACCAATGTTAATCAGCTTGATATCCATACGCCTAAATTCCTCCCAGTCCTTTATATATAAACCTATTGGCCGATTTCGGGAAAATTCCTCTACATTACTCTATGTTTTGGATTTGCTCTCTGACCTTCTCGATTTCACTTTTAATTTCCACCACGACGTTGGCCATAGCGAAATCGTTGGCCTTCGACGCAATAGTGTTCGTCTCCCGGTTGACCTCCTGGACGATGAAATCCAGCTTGCGGCCCACGGCATCGTCGGCCAGCAGTGTTTCCCTGAGTTGCACGAGATGGCTGCGCAGCCGGACAAGTTCCTCGTCAATACCAATTCGGTCGGCGAACAGGGCGGCTTCCTGCAGCAGGCGGGTCTCGTCAGGCTGGGCCCCCACGGTCGCCAAAAGATCGCGCATCCGTCCCAGCAGCTTCTCGCGGTACTCGCTGACCACCTGCGGCGCCCGGCTCTCGATAAGGCAGATGCGCTCGGCGATCTTGTCGACCCTGGCGAGCATATCGGCTTGGATATTGGCCCCCTCGGCCAGCCGCATCGCCATAAGGTTGTCCACCGCCGCCGTGAGCGCCGCCTGGAGTTTGGCTGCCAGTACCTCGACATCGGCAGCCACCTCCTCCACCCTGAGCACTTCAGGGTAACGGGCGAGCTGATGAACGTTGTCGTCAGCCGGAGCGGCGATGATTTCGCCAAGTTCTTTCAATGCCTTATGGTAAGCGATTGCCAACTCTTTGTCAACCCGCACCAGACGGTTCTTTTCGCCATACTCGTCAAGGCTTACAAAAACGTCGATGCGCCCCCGCTGGAGAGTCGCCGCAACCGTTTTGCGGATTTTGTCTTCCAGCGACCCAAGGCTTTTGGGCATCCGGATAACGATTTCGTTGTAACGGTGATTTACCGCTTTGATTTCCACGATAAACCGGTGCTCGCCATCCATATACTCGCCCCGGCCAAAGCCTGTCATGCTTTTTAGCACTTACCGCTGCACCACCCTTTGGAGTGTATTATTAACCTGATAAATCAACTTTAACCTACCGGGGCCGCAAGGCCAAGCCGTATAAGCAGCCTTTATTTTTTCTTGCGCCGCGGCAAAAAATACCCTATTGCTCAGATTTTCCAACTTTACTTCGCCCTAGCGCCGGCTAATCCCTTTTTTCGCCCAAACAAAAAAAGGGCCGCAGCCCATAAAATTCGCCGGTCACTTATAATTGCTCAGTTGGAAGTAGAAACTCCGTTGCCGTCGGTCGCCGGTCGCGATCAGCAGCGTAGCCGGCTTGTCGGCAGCCACTTCCTTAGTCAGAAAATAAACAAAGCACTGGGCTTCGTATATCCCATCGCCGCCACGGGTCGAAGACACTATTTCGGCAAGCGGCGGCGAGTTAACCAGGCGGGCCCTTATCGTCGCCTTTTCCTGGCGGAGGCTGGCCGTGAGCTTGCCGGCGAACTTTGCGTCCCGCCCGTAAAGCGTCACCGCGAAAATTACGTAGCCGTTATAATCGCTCAGTATCCTTTCGACATCAGTCTGGGTGACCGGCGCGCCACTCACCGTCCGGTCACGGGCATCGGCGGCTATCAACAGGAAGGGCGTAAAAAAGCAGGCCCGCTCGGCCGTTTCATCAAGCTTGTCTGATCTCTCCTCATACACTGTCCACGGCTGGAAAAAGACGTTCAGCGGGACGCCGGCCTTGTTTTTGCCGTAAGCGAGCGCCGCCGTGATGGTGTTGGCGTTAACCGGCGCCACCGCTTCGGCCGGAATAGTTGCGAAGAGAAATAGAGCCACCAGCAGGCAAATTTTTTTCACAGCAGCACCCCCCTGAATCCTCTAGGCTATGTATATTCCTGCCGTGAAAAACTTTGCCAATAAAATGTTTCAAGTAAATCCCTAACGATTAAACATAATTACCCATAAATTGGATAATGTCAACATTTTTTCCTTGTCGAATTTAGTCACATTTGTTAAAATGTAAATGGACTCCATTTTTGGCAAATACTTTTGTAGCCGAAAGGGTTATACACATGCGGCAAGTTCCTTTAGCCGAAGCGAAACCGGGCATGGTCCTGGCCCGCTATATTATGAACAGCTCCGGCAAGATTCTGCTGGCGCCTGATATGGTCATCACCAACGCCTATATTCGTAAACTGGCCAACCTTTCTATTGCCACCATTTTCGTTAAGGACCCCGACCATCCAGACATAACGCTGCCGGAATATATCTCTGTCCAGACTCAGCAACGGGCTATGGCTATTCTTGCCGATACATTGGGCAAGATCGCCACCGAGAATACTTTTGTCCCCAGCGTGGTCAGCAGCATCGCTTCCGATATTGTTGAAGAAGTCCTCATGCACACTTCGCTCAACATCTTTCTCACAGGTATCCAGACCCATGACGACGACACGTTGGCCCACAGTCTGAACTGCTCGATCTACTCGGCTATTCTTGCCCGCCTCGCCGGCTTCTCCGTGGCTCAGATAAAAGAAATAACCTGCGGGGCTCTTCTCCACGATGCCGGCAAAATGTGGATCGACAAGGCCATTCTCAACAAGCCCGGCCGCCTTACCGCGGCCGAATTCGCCCTGGTGCAGCAGCATCCGGAAAGAGGTTTTGACGCCCTCCGCGCCAGGCGGTGGGAGCTTTCCAGCCTTGTCGCCCATATGGCCTGGCAGCATCACGAACGGGTGAGCGGTCAGGGCTATCCGCGAGGCCTCGCCGACGATGCAATCCTCCCTTACGCCCGCCTGTTGGCGATTACCGATGTGTACGAGGCCGTGACCGTCGACCGCCCCTACCGCCGGGCAATGGCCCCGGTGGATATTTATAAAACCATCTCTGCCGGGCTGGGAA
>JAEZLU010000043.1 GCA_023415075.1 Bacillota bacterium | reverse complement strand
GTTGCCCGGCATCTTCACAAGCATGAACACGACATTGGTCGCCGTTGAAAAGGCCACATCGGTTATCTTGCTGCCACGGGGCAGCTTGCTCACCGTCTCGGCCAGCTCGTGGCCCGACGACAGCGGCTGCACCTGGGTGAGAGTAACCTCGCTGGTGCCCGCGCCGTCCTCGTATACGGCCATCAGCGCCAGATCGCGGTCATCCAGCCAGCGGAAATACGAAACCCGCTTTTGCCCCAGGCTTATCGTCCGCACCGGCTCCTTGCGGCCGGCGGTAAACACCTCGACCGTACCTTCCTTAACAATCGCCGTATACCGCCGGTCCCGCGAATAGTAAGCCTGGCCGCCGGTCACCGGTTCGGTTGTCACGGCGCTGACCTGGTAAGAAGAAGTCGGCGCCAGCAGCACCTTATCCAAATAAAGATAAATACTGCCCTGAAAAAGCAGGGTGGCCAATATCCATATGGCGAGCTTGCGCCTGTTTTCGTTCACCTATTGTCCTCCCTACTTAACGATAAACGCCGTGGGCACCATGCGTTCACCCAGAATGTCGCACGGCTTGTTCACAACCTTGCCGTTATAAAAAAGCGTCGTGCTGGAGCCGCCGTCCAGGTTGGCGGCGTTATAGGCGCCCTGCTCATACAGTATATTCTGGACATCCAGCAGGGTGGCCCCTATCGAGTAGCCCGGCTGGCGGCCGTCGATGACCAGCAGGAGAATGGTACCGTCCTTGCGCTGGCCGATCGCCGTCCGGGGAGCGATGCCCCAGCCGCCGTCGCCCGAGGTTATCAGCTTCTTGCCGTTCGTGATCAGCGGCGGCCCGAAGGTCACGCCCTCCATCACACTCAGGGCTTTCATCTCCTGCACCGTATAGGTGCCGGCCACCAGCAGGCCGTTCTTGGTAAGGCCGACCAGCGGCAGAGCTTCCTTGATGTCGCTGCCCACCAGGAACTTGCCGTCGCGGATGATTACCCCGTACGGCAGCCGTCCGGTGCCGGTGCCTTCGGGGTCGTAGAAGCCGCCGGCGTTGATCGCCGCTATCGCGTTATGATTAAGGGCGATTGTGCTTACCGTTTCGCCGATCTCCTGAATATCCCGCGCCGTCGCCACCTTCACCCGCGACGGGTTAGGCACCTCCAGCAGGAAGCCCTTGAAGCGGCTGCCGTCGATATTCGTAAGCTTCAGCGAGTTATCTTCCTTTTGCGTGAACTGGAAAACCTGCTGGCGTTGATTGGTCTGAGCCCCGTCGCCAAGAATATCCTTTATCTGTTTTTCCGACAGCAGCCAGGTCAGGTAGTGCGGATGGCGGGAAGTCATGACCGCCCCGACCACGCTGCGGGTGATATTGTCGAACGGGCCGAAAAGTACGACTATCGGCCCGGTCAGACACAGAATCAGCAGGTTTATTATAAAAAACCGGACATAAACATTTGATACAACCGGCAATCTTGTCATCCTAAACCTCTTCCCAAAATATTTGCAGGCTATATAATAGAATAGTTTTCCTTCGTCAGTCGTTCCTCGAGCTGGCGGACGCCGACCGCGTTGCCCACCCAGACCCGTTTCAGGGTCAGCGGATTGTCGCCCCGCTTGACCCAGCCGGGGTTGATCGTCACCGCCAGCCGGAACCCTTTTTCGCGGAGAAGTTTGAGCGTCGTCCCGTCAAAGCTACCGTCGGGGTAGCAGAAATACTTCGTATCCTGCCCCAGGTTGCTGTCGAGACTTTCCTTGGATTTTACTATCTCGGTGAGCTGCTCGGCCGGCGACATCGCCGCCAGTTCCCGGTGAGTGTAACTGTGGGAAGCGACCGCCATGCCGGCCGCCTTCATTTCCTTCAGTTCCTGCCAGCTCAGCCGCCGGTCGGCGCTGGCCGCCGGAATGAACAGCGTGCTTTTGAACCCATAGCTTTTCAGCACAGGTAGAGCGATCTCGTAGGTATCCCGGTAGCCGTCGTCGAAGGTCAGAACAACCGGTTTGGCCGGCAACTCCAGGCCGCCGCTCAGATAGGCGTCAAGCTCGTCCAGCGACAGCGTGCTGTAACCGTTCTTGTGGAGATACTCCATATGCTCATTGAACCGCGCCGGCGAAATGACGGCGTCGTTATCCTTCTCGTCGCCGATCTGATGATACATCAGCACAGGCACGCCCGCCGGCGGCGGCACCTTGGCGGCTGCCGTCGGCGCCGGCTTGGTCGCGGGGCCGGCCGGCGGCGCCTTGGCCGGCTCGCCTTGCCCGCAGCCCGCGGCAACCATTATTAAAACAAGCAGGGCGGCGAAACTGCCCCATACATACCTTCTTATCATCTAATGTCACCAAAGCGCTTTTTTTGTCATTAAGTTCTACATACACCCGCAAAGTCCCTGCGTACATTATATTATAACATTTCTTACATGTCCGTTCACCCCTTTCATGCACCCATGTCGACAAACTTGGCAAAAATATCCCAAAAACAAAAGCGCCTTCCCAAAAAGGCGCTTTAGCGTTACCCAAATTTGTTCTAATAACCCAGATTTTCGCCGACGATGACCACCGTCAGGTCGGTCAGCATCGGCCGCCGCTTCACAACAGTATAAATCCGGCAGCCGCGGGTTTCGGTGCGGCAGTCGACGCAGTAACCGGCCCTGGTGCAGGGATTCGGCAAATCCAGCCGTTTCATGTTGAGCGGGCAGGCCACCTTCTCCAGCCGTTTCCAGGCGGCGTCCAGGTCGGCGCAGATCTTATTGGTGCCGGCCACCACAATAACCTTGCGCGGGCCGAAAGTCATCGCCCCCGTCCGGTTGCCGGCGCCATCGACGCTGACCAGCCAGCCGTCCATCGTCACCGCGTTCACGCTGCACAAGAAGACGTCGCTCATCAGCTGCTGGCGGCGGGCTTCGAACATCGCCTCCGGCTCGCCGTAGATATGCTCGATAAGCGTCGCCCCCGACTGCCTGATCTTCGGCAGAATGTCCATATCCCGCATCAGCGTCATCGAGCCGCCGTGAGCCACCTTTTTCCCCGGTTGGCAAAAGCTGAGCACGAAGCGGCTAGCCTCCTCGCGGTCAGCCACGTACACCGCGTCGAACAGATTGGCCTTGAGGGCCGCCACCACCTTGTTGCCCAGCGTCTCGCGCTGCCAGTTCTCGGCACCCTGGCTCCAGCCGCTCTTGCCGCTAATCGTAACCATATATAATCTCCTCTCCCGTTCCCAAATATAGTTCGGCCGGCGCTACAGCACCGCCGCTTCGATCACACTTGCCGCCGGCGTTATCAGCCGCACATAGTTCTCGATATCCCGCAGGTGGCCGCTTATCGCCGCCTCGCCAATCCCGGCCGGCGCATACACGGTGAACAGCGCCCTTTTCGTGCCCTCACTGATGCGGGTCCGCAAGTCCGGGCCATGGAGCACGCTGGAAATAATGCCTTCACCGTCGCGAATAACCATATCGCCGGCTTTGGTGGTCTCCTCCGGCCCGCGGATGCCCTGATAACCTTCCTCGCCGGCCGCCACATCGAGCCGGAGCGGCGACGCCAGCCTGTCAAGATCGTGGCCGGCGGTCAGCAGCATATTCTTCAGCTCGGCCATAAACATCGCCTCGACCAGCGCCGCCACCGAAGGGATGGCCTTGCCCTTAACCGCCACCGACTCCACCTGGGCCAATACGTGATAGCTCTTGCCCCACCGCCGGTAGTAGGCCTCATAGGCCTTGATCACAGGCAGTTGGCGAAAAGCCGCCTTATCAAAACCGCCATAGCTGGCCCGCAGCTCATCCTCCAGCTCCCCTCTGCGGCGGGCAAGCTGCGGCTGGTGGACCGGGTTATCGACGCCGGCCATGGCCAGCACTCCCAGATGGGCGCCGGGAAAAGCCTGACGCCAGCTTTCAGTGACTTCGATCATTATTTGCCTCCATTTAGGTAATCGAATCGGTTATTTTTCCAGGCGGCCGGCGACCAGCTCCCAGTCATGCCTGTCGAGGAAACTGCCGGCCACATTGGCCTCCATTTCCCGGAACATCGCCAGCGGCACCGCGAATGACAGCAGATCGGCGTCAACCATCGGCCGGGCGGTAATATCGGTCAGCCCCACCACCGCCCGCGGCCGCTCCCGCTGGGCTTCCGCCCAGGGATTGAGGACGACCGACTGGCAGCCGGAACCGAAGGGTATAATAACATTATCGAGACCGGGGCGGCCATAATTGGCCAGCACCACCAGCGCCGACAACTGGTCGGCGTTGGCGTAGAAAACGACGATCTTCGCTTCGTCCTTGGCCTCGTCGACCGTGGCCAGCGGCGCGAAAACGACATACTTGTAAGGGATGTCGGTTATCGGCAGCTGCTCCACGAAGGTCGTCGCAAGCTCGGGCGTCTTCTTATAGCCTTCGCCTGGCGGAAAGCCCTCGCCCCGGCCGCAGGACAGGAAATACTCGAAGCCGCCGGGACAATTGGCGAACAAATTACCGAAACCGAGGCCTACGCCGCCGCCAAGGCAGCCGTAGGTACTGCGGCTGAAAACGGCCGTCCGCCCTTTGGCGGCCGCGGTCAGCAAGGCGATTGCGCAGCCCCGCTTGCCTTCGGCGAATTCGGCCGCCCCGGCCGGTTTCCTGTCGGTAAACAGGATAGCTATCGGCGGATATCTCAGTTTTAGCCTGCGGGCAATCTCGCTATCCATCCATTATCCCCCCGTGCTTGCTATTCCCGCCAATACTTTCCACCAGCGGCCCATAAACTCCTGCCAGATTTTTCGCCGGCAGGAATAAATAGCCGCCGGCCAGAAATACTTTATTCGTAAATATCAGGAAGCCGAACAAACCGGCAAAGGAGGAACGGAAAATGAAAAGAATCGCCGTCGGCGACAAGGCGCCAAACTTCAGCCTCAAGGGCAACCGGGGCGAAATGGTCGAACTCGCGAGCTACCGTGGCAAAAAGGTGCTGCTGTCCTGGCACCCCCTGGCCTGGACCGATGTCTGCGCGAAACAAATGAAGTCCCTGGAGGACAACCTTGCGGAAATGGACAGACTGGGCACCGTGCCGCTTGGCCTCAGCGTCGACGCCTATCCCAGCAAAAACGCCTGGGCCAAAGAACTGGGAATCGCCAACGTCAAGCTGCTGGCCGATTTTTGGCCCCACGGCAGCGTCGCCGCCGACTACGGCCTTTTCCGCGAAGTCGAAGGCTTCTCTGAGCGGGCTAACGTCATTGTCGACGAAAATGGCACCGTTATCTGGGTGAAGACTTACGACATCCCGCAGCTGCCGGACATCCAAGAAGTACTGGCCGTCCTCCGGCAGAAATAATTTAACGCAAAAACTCCTCCTTAGGGAGGAGCTTTTTCTTTAGCGGCGCCTGTCGCGGACCACCGCCGCCGCCAGAATGGTCACCACGCCCATGAGCAGCACCGCCAGGGCCATCGACGCCCAAACGTCAAAGCTCTGTTTCAGCCAGCTTGACAGCAAAAACGCCAGGATGCCGCCGCCGGCGCTGATGCCGAGGAAGAACGAAGTCAGGCGGGAGGACGGACCCGGCACCAGCGTCGTCCCGTACGACAGAATGGTGGCGTAAAGGCCCGAGCAGCTCAGGCCGATCACCGCGACCAGCAGCAGGGCCGCATAGGCCTGCCTGACCGCCAGCAGACCGCAGAAAGCGGCGAAGGCCAGGCCGGCCGAAGCCAACACATAGCGCCTGATGCCCAGTCGGGCGATAAACGCGCCGGCGGTCAGCCGGCCGGCGGCCATCGTCCCCCAGAAGACCGACAGGGCCAATCCGGCCAGCATAACATCCACCGCCAGTTTCTCCATCAGGTAAACGGCTATCCAGTAAGTGAACACCATCTCGGTCACCACATAGGCCAGCAGCGTGCCGCCGACGACATATACCGCCGGGCCCCAGGCCATTGGCGCTTCCTTGGCTGCCGGCTGCCGGGGCCCCAGGCCGAAACTGAGCCTCAGCGTCCACCAGATCACCGCCACGGTAAGCAGCAGCGACGCCTGATACAGCCACTGCCACCTGGCCCCTTCCTGGAGGGCCAGGCCGGCCAGGAAAGGAGCGACAATGGCGCCGACACTGTAGAAAAAATTGAGGACATTGAGCTTGGCGGCCCGCACCGTCTCGGCGTACAGGTTGATTAACAGGTAGTAGCCGATCGAGCACATTACCCCCATGCCAAGCCCGTACACGAACAGCGAAGCGGCCACAAGCCGCAGGTCGGGCCACAGCGTCGCCCCGGCCGCCCCCAGGAAGGCCAGGCAGGCTGCCCCTAAAAGCTCCCGACGGATATCGACCCGCTCGAGCAGCAGGGCGTTGCCGACGATCGCCAGACTGTAGCCGACGGTGAATAAAGTGAACACATAGCCGACAACATAGGTATCGACCGTGAAGCTGGCGGCGATGGCCTTTGTCACCACGCCGGCCATGCCGAAGGCCACGCCGATCCCCAGAAAAATAAAATACGCCAGGGCGGTCAACCGCCTGGCGTTTGTATCAAGCAAACCTGATTACCCCCGCTTCCATGCTGTCGATGACCGCCAGCGACTCGATACGGACCCCTTCGGCCCGCAGCGACTCGCCCCCGCCCTGAAACCGCTTTTCGATCACGATGCCCGCGCCGGCCAGCGTCGCTCCTGCCTGCCGGACAAGGCTCACCATGCCTTTGAGAGCTTCGCCGTGGGCCAGAAAGTCATCGACGATCAGCACCACGTCGGCGGCCGCCAGGAATTTTTCGGCCACCGTGATATGCACCGCCTCCCGGCGGGTAAACGAGAAAACCTTGGCGCTGTATAGCCGGCCCTGCTGAGTCACCGCCCGCTTTTTCTTGGCGAAGACCACCGGCACGCCGAGGGCCAGGCCGGTGGCCGCGGCTACGGCAATGCCCGAAGCCTCCACCGTCAAAATCTTGGTCACGCCGGCGCCGGCGAACCGGCGGGCTATCTCCTGGCCCATCCGCATAGTGAAGGCCGGGTCGATCTGATGATTGAGAAAAGAATCGACTTTCAGAACATCGCGGCCGATAACCTCGCCGTCGGCCACAATCCTCTCGCGCAGTTCCTGCATTGTTCGCCCTCCAGAAATTATTAGCGGTCCTCGCGGTTGTACGGCAGGCCCAGACCGCCCGGAGGGATTACCCGCCCGCCCTGCCGGGCCATCAGCAGGGTAAGCACCAGAATAGTGAATAAGTACGGCATCATACTCAGGAAAAAGGTCGGCACGCTGACCCCCAAAACCTGGAGATTGAAGCCGAGCGCGTCGACGCCGCCGAACAGATAAGAGCCGATAAGGGCCCGCCAGGGGTCCCACAGGGCGAAAATCACCAAGGCTACGGCGATCCAGCCGCGGCCGGCCGTCATATTCTCCAGCCAGCTCGGGGCGTAGGCCAGCGACAGGTAGGCGCCGCCGACGCCGCACAGCATGCCGCCGAGAATAACGTAGAAGTGCCGCAGGCTGAACACCTTGAAGCCGAGCGCGTCGGCCGCCGCCGGGTTCTCGCCTACCGCCAGCAGGATGAGCCCCGGCCGGGTACGGTACAGATAGAACGACATCAGCGGCACCAAGATATAGCTGGCGTATACCAGCACATCATGCTGGAACAGCACCGGTCCGATAAAGGGAATATTGGCCAGCGGCCCCAGCGGTTCAACCTTGAAAGCCTGGGGCACCGGCATGCCGATATACGACTTGCCGAGATAACCGGAAAGACCGGTGCCGAACAGCGTCAGCGCCAGGCCACTCACCACCTGGTTGGCCCGCAGGGTTATCGACAGTACCCCGTGGATGAACGCCACCGCCCCGCCGGCCAGCATGGCGGCCAAGAGCCCCCACCAGCAGCTGCCGCTGGCTACGGCGGCGATAAAACCCGACACCGCGCCAACCAGCATGACACCCTCGACTCCCAGGTTGAGGATGCCGGCCCGCTCGGTAATAAGTTCGCCGAGAGCTGCGTAGAGAATCGGCGTACCGGCGGTCACAGCGGCCGCGAAAATGGAAATGATGATCGACTGCTCACTCATCCGCCGTATCCGCTCCTTTCCGCCCGGGAATAACAATCCGGTAATTTGTGAACATCTCGCCGCCGATGACGAAGAACAGGATGGCGCCCTGAATCATCGCCGCCACCGAGGCCGGAACCCCGTAGGTCTGCACGATGTAGCCGCCCACCTGCAGCACGCCGAACATCCCGGCCACCAGGACGATGGCTATCGGGTTGAGGCGGGCCAGCCAGGCGACGATTATTGCCGTATAGCCGTAGCCCGGACTGAGGCCTGGCTGCAGCCGCCCGGCGATGCCGCTAACCTCGCTCATGCCGGCCAGGCCGCAGATTGCCCCCGAGAGAGCCATCACCAGAAGCATGTTGCGTTTGATGCCCATACCGGCGTAGCGGGCCGCCCGCTCGCTGGCGCCGATCACCTTGATCTCATAGCCCCAGCGCGAATTGCGGAAAATGACGATGAACAAGGCGACGATAATCAGGGCGAACAACAGGCCGATATGAATCCGCGAGCCGCCGAGGGTCGGCAGCAGCGCCGCCGGCGGAAACTCGGCCGTCAGCGGGAAATTGAAGCCTTTGGGGTCGCGCCAGGGTCCGTATACAAAGTAATTGACCAATAGTATGCCCACATAATTGAGCATCAGAGTCGTAATAATTTCGTTGACCCGCCATTTCACCCGCAGGTACGCCGGCCCCAGGGCCCACAGGCCGCCGGCCAGCAGACTGAGCACGATCATCGCCGGCAGCATGATGAACGCCGGCAGGCCGGGGAAGGTCAGCGGCAGCCAGGTGGCCGCGAAAGCCCCGAGATAGAGTTGGCCCTCGGCGCCGATATTCCAAAGCTGCATCCGGAAAGCCAGCGATATTCCCAGCCCGCACAGCGCGAGCGGGATAGCCTTGACCACCGTCTCCGACAGGCCGTAGGCCGAGCCGAGAGCGCCCTCCAGCATGGCGTAGTAAAGCTCAAACGGGTGGCGGCCGGTCAGCGCCAGAAACACGGCGCAGAACAGGAGGGCCAGTACGACTGCTACCAGTGGCACTGCGACCGACATCGCCGTCGACGGCGCCAGGCGCTTTTCAAATCTGATCGGCAACGGCATTCCCTCCCTCCGCCGGCGAAGACCCGGCCATCAGCAGGCCAATCTTTTCGATATCCGCTTCCTCCACCGTATACTCGCCCACCAGGCGGCCGCCGTACAGCACGCCGACCCGGTCGGTCAGCTTCATGATCTCGTCGAGGTCTTCGGAAATAAGCAGGATGGCCGTCATATCGGCCTTGAGGTCGAGCAGCAGCCGGTGGATGGCCTCGGTCGCCCCCACGTCAAGCCCGCGGGCCGGGTAGACCACCACCATCAGCCGCGGCTTCTCGGCAATCTCCCGCGCCAGCAGCAGTCTCTGCAAATGGCCGCCAGACAGCATCCTTACTGGCTGATCCAGGGAGGACACCTTCACCTTGAACTCGGCCACCAGCTTCTCGGCCCGCGCCTCGATAGCCTTGCCGTTCAGCAGCCAGCGGCCGGCAAACTCGGGCTGCTGATAACTCTTCAGCAGTAAATTCTCCCGCACCGTCAAATCAGGCACCAGGCCGACGCCCAGCCGGTCCTCGGGCACATAACTCACCCCACGGCTTATCATCTCCGCCGGCCGGGAATTTGTGACATCCTCGTCGTACAGGCGGACGGTGCCGTCAGCCAGCCGCCGCAGGCCGGTGATCACCTCGGCCAGTTCCCTCTGCCCGTTGCCGGCCACGCCGGCGATCCCGAGGATCTCACCCTCCTTGACAGTCAGCGACAGGTCCTTGAGCCCGTACATCCCCATATCGTTAAAGGCCACCGCCTTATCGATCTTTAGCACGACCCGGCCTTCCTGCACGGCATCCCGTTCGTACTGGGAAACCACATCGCGGCCCACCATCATCCAGACAAGCTTCTTGGTATCGAGCTGTCCGCGGTTCAGCGCGCCGGTAACCTTGCCGCCCCGCAGGACGGTGACCCGGTCGGCCAGCTCGTAAACCTCGTTCAGCTTATGGGTTATAAAAACGACCGCGCAACCGTCGGCCGCCATCTTCCGTAGCGTCTTGAACATCTCGGCCGCTTCCTGGGGCGTCAGCACGGCCGTCGGCTCGTCGAGAATGAGTACCCGCGAGCCGTGATAAAGCATACGGACGATTTCCACCCGCTGCTTTTCCCCCACCGACAGTTGCCATACCTTAGCCGTCGGGTTTATCGCCAGGCCGTATTTCTCGCCGAGTTCGGCGATATTGGCCGTCATTTTCTCGGTTGAAAGCAAAAAGGAACCTTGCCGGTCGCTCATGGCAATGTTCTCGGCCACCGTGAACGGCTCCACAAGCTTGAAATGCTGGTGGACCATGCCGATGCCGCAGGCGATGGCATCCCGCGGCGAACCGAACTTCTTCTCCTCGTCGTTCACGCATATCGTGCCACCGTCCGGCTTATAAAGACCGGACAGAATGCACATAAGCGTGCTCTTGCCAGACCCGTTCTCCCCCAGCAGGGCTTGAATCTCGCCCGGATAAATATCGAGGTCGATATGGTCGTTGGCCAGCACGCCGGGAAACTTTTTCGTAATCCCCCGCATGGTGATCATTGGCTTTGGCATGCATTTCCTCCACAGGCTAAAACGCA